>NZ_JBFTPR010000017.1:0-119879 GCF_056398585.1 Aminobacter sp. 01T433 | reverse complement strand
GCGCGCATCTGATTGGCGCTGAGGTGACCGAGCTGATCCAGGGCTTTGTCGTCGCAATGAACCTTGAAACCACCGAAGAAGAGCTGATGCACACCATCTTCCCGCATCCGACGATTTCGGAGACGATGAAGGAAAGCGTGCTCGACGCTTATGGCCGCGCGCTCAACGCATAACAGGGCAGCGCTGGCGCGCCTGTTGCGGCGCGCCGATTGGCACTATATGCGCTGATATCAGGCGATTGGCCGGAGACGAGTGATGGAACAGAGCTACGGAATTCTCGGCATGCCTGGTGTCGGTTTCTTCGGCATGCTGCTCGTCGGTTTCCTCGCCGGCTATGTCGCCGAACGCACGATGAACCGCGACCACGGCTTTTTGACCAACATCCTTGTTGGCGTTGCCGGGTCGTTTGTCGGCGGCACTCTGGCAGGGCTGCTCGGCATCCATTATTACGGGTTCATGGGCAATCTCATCGTCGCCATTGCCGGCGCGCTGATCTTGCTCTGGATTTTCGGCCGCTCGCAAGCGCGTCGGCCTTGATAGGATAGACTGATGGTCACTGTGCTCGATCTGAACGACCGTCCGCGCGTGCGGCACCCCGAAAAGGCCCACCGGCCCGATCAGGAGGTTTTGCGTAAGCCGGACTGGATCCGCGTCAAGGCGCCGGTATCGCGCGGCTATCAGGAAACGCGCGACATCGTGAAATCGCACAAGCTGGTCACCGTCTGCGAAGAGGCCGGCTGCCCCAATATCGGCGAGTGCTGGGAAAAGAAGCACGCCACCTTCATGATCCTGGGCGAGATCTGCACGCGCGCCTGCGCCTTCTGCAATGTCGCAACCGGCATCCCGACCGCTGTCGATCCCAACGAGCCCGAGAGTGTGGCCAAGGCTGTCGCCCAGATGGGCCTGACCCATGTCGTCATCACGTCGGTCGATCGCGACGATCTCGCTGATGGCGGTGCGCAGCATTTCGCCGACGTCATCCACGCAATCCGCAAGTTGACGCCGCAGACGACCATCGAGATCCTGACGCCCGACTTCCTGCGCAAGGAAGGCGCGCTCGAGATCGTCGTCGCCGCTCGCCCTGATGTCTTCAACCACAATCTGGAGACCGTGCCGTCGAACTATCTGACGGTGCGCCCCGGCGCGCGCTACTTCCACTCGATCCGGCTGTTGCAGCGGGTGAAGGAACTCGACCCGTCGATCTTCACCAAGTCGGGCATCATGGTTGGTCTTGGCGAGGAACGTCACGAAGTGCTCCAGCTGATGGACGATTTGCGCACCGCCAATGTCGACTTCATGACCATCGGCCAGTATCTGCAGCCGACCAAGAAGCACCACCCGGTCAAGAAGTTCGTCACGCCGGAGGAGTTCACCTCTTACGCCACGGTCGGCAAATCGAAGGGCTTCCTGCTTGTCGCTTCGAGCCCGCTGACGCGCTCGTCGCACCATGCCGGCGACGATTTTGCCAAGCTGCGCGCCGCGCGCGAAGCATTGCTGGCCAAGAAGGCCTGATCAACGCGGAATGCCGAAGTTCGAAACCACGCGCCGCGTCAGCCACTCGCCGGAAGAAATGTACGCGCTGGTGGCTGACGTGGAAAAATATCCGGAATTCCTGCCTCTGTGCGAGGCACTCAACGTGCGCTCGCGACGCGAGCGCGATGGCCGCGAGATACTCGTTGCCGACATGACAGTCGGCTACAAGGCGATCCGCGAAACCTTCACCACCCAGGTGTTGCTCACGCCAGAAGAAAACACCATCGACGTCAAATACCTTGATGGTCCGTTTCGCTATCTGACCAATGAGTGGAAGTTCGTGGCCGCCTCAGGCGGCGGTTCCGATGTCGAGTTCTTCATCGACTACGAGTTCAAGAGCCGCATCCTCGGCGTGCTCATGGGCACGATGTTCGACCGTGCCTTCCGCATGTTCGCCGAAGCCTTCGAGAAGCGTGCCGATGTGATCTACGGGCCAGCGAAGACCGTCTGATCGACGGCTCGCAAGCCAAGCCCAAGCGCTGTCCTGACCGTTTCGCGGCGGATGAAATCGCGGCCCTTGTCTTCAAAGGTCCTGAACTCCGCCTCAGGTGGAAAACCCTTCTTCGCAACACCGAACCAGACGAGGCCGACCGGCTTTTCGGCTGAACCGCCACCTGGGCCCGCAACGCCGGTAACCGCCAGCGCAAGGCTGGCGCGCGAATGCGCCAGCGCGCCGGCCGCCATTTCGAGTGCCGTCTCGCGCGACACCGCCCCATGTGCCTCAAGTGTGGCTGGCGAAACGCCGAGCATGTCCATCTTGGCTTCGTTGGAATAGGTGATGAAGCCGCGATCGACCACGGTCGACGAGCCGGCGATGTCGGTGAGGGCTGCGATGATCATGCCGCCGGTGCAGCTTTCAGCGGTAGCAACCATGACGCCATGGGCCGCGCAGGCTTCGAGCAGCGCTGAGGCGAGGGCGCCGATATCGCTCATTCCGGCAATTCTCCTGGATAAACCACGCTAGCGGTTGCGATTGCGGCGATGCCTTCCTCGCGGCCTATGAAGCCCAGCTTTTCGTTGGTCGTCGCCTTGATCGAAACCCGCTCCGGCGCAATGCGCAGCATGTCGGAAAGTTCCGCGGTCATGGCTTCGCGATGCGGGCCAACGCGCGGTGCCTCGCAGATCAGCGTGATGTCGGCATTGGCGATGCGTCCGCCACGCGCACGAACGATCTTTGCGGCATGCTCGACGAACTGGCGCGAGGCGGCACCCTTCCATTGCGGGTCGGATGGCGGGAAATGCGTGCCGATATCGCCGGCACCGCAGGTGGCCAGCAGCGCGTCGGTCAGCGCGTGCAAGCCGACATCGGCGTCGGAATGGCCATTCAGCTTCTTCGAGTGCGGAATTTTCACTCCGCACAGCCAGACATGATCGCCGGCTTCAAAGGAATGCACGTCATAACCATTGCCGGTGCGAACGTCGGGAAAGCTGGTTGTCTGGCCGGTGAGGCGCTGGTCGGCCATGGCGATGTCCTTTGCCCAGGTGAGTTTGATGTTGTCGGGCGAACCGAGCACCAGCCGGACCGGGATGCCGGCCCATTCGGCGATGGCGGAATCGTCGGTGAAGTCGTTTCGGCCCGCCTCGAAGGCGCGCTGGTGGGCTGCCAAGATCGGCCCGAAAGGAAAACCTTGCGGTGTCTGTGCGGAATGCAGGCCAGCGCGCGGCACGGTTTCGGCTACCGTGCGGTCGGAGGCTTCTTTCTTCAGCGTGTCGGAAACGGGCAGCGACGGCAAGGAACCGCGTTTTGCGTCGATGCCTTCAATCGTGCGCTCGATGACATCAGCGCCAATGAACGGCCTGACACCGTCATGGATCAGCACTGCGGCAGGCTTGGTGTCCTGAAGGGCGAGAAGCGCTAGACGCGTCGATTCCTGCCTGGTTGCGCCGCCTACAACTTCCGTCACGCGAGAAGCGAATTCGCCGGCGGCAGCTGCAAAAAGCTCGGCGTCGTCAGCGTGGATCGCCACCGCAACCGGGCCTATCCTCGGGTGGTCGAGGAAGGCCTTCAGCGTATGCCAGATAACGGCCTTGCCGCCGATCTTGCGGTACTGCTTGGGGCCGTCCGCCTGGCCGGCGCGTTCGCCGCGGCCGGCAGCCACAATGACGACGGCGACCTTTGAATTCTGATGGTTCGGCAAGGCTTCTTCATTCATGTGCAGAGGCTTAGCCGCGAGGCCTGCGGAAGGCCAGAGGAATCCAGAAAGCGCCGCATTCGACTGTCATTTCGCAGTTGCACAATGAACCGATTATGATTACTCATTGTGCAGAGGTAAATGGTGCTTTGTTTTTGTGCATGAATGATCTCAGCAAACTCGGCGAGCCGCTTTCGATCGGCGATGTGACGATCCGCAATCGGGTGTTTCTGGCGCCCATGTCGGGCGTCACCGACGAAGCTTTTCGCACGCGTGCTTATTCCCATGGCGCCGGCCTTGTTGTGTCGGAGATGGTCGCCAGCGGCGAACTCGCCAAGGGGCGTGGCTCCAGTGGCTTTCGCATCCGTCATTCCGGCCTGCCGGTCCATATGGTGCAACTCGCTGGCCGCGAGGCCGCCCACATGGCCGAAGGCGCTCGCATCGCGGTTGGCGAAGGTGCGGATGTCGTCGATATCAATATGGGCTGCCCGGCCAAGAAGGTTACGGGCGGCTACGCCGGCTCAGCACTGATGCGCGACCTCGATTTTGCGCTGACGCTGATCGATGCAGTCGTTGGTGCCGTCGATGTGCCGGTGACGCTGAAGATGCGGCTTGGCTGGGACGACGATGTGCTCAATGCGCCCGAGCTGGCCCAGCGCGCCGAACAAGGCGGCGTCAAGATGGTCACGGTGCATGGCCGCACGCGTTGCCAGTTCTACCAAGGCAAGGCCGACTGGCGTGCGATTGCGCTGGTCAAGCAAGCTGTCAGCATCCCGGTGGTCGCCAATGGCGATGTCGCAACCGCGCTGGATGCCGCGGAGATTCTCGAACAGTCCGGTGCCGATGCGGTCATGGCCGGACGCTCGCATTATGGCGCGCCATGGACGGCGGGCGTAATCGCTGCGGCGGCAACGAACGGCACAGCAAGCGGCGTGCCGCAATCATCGGCTGAAATGGCGGACTATGTCGTCGCTCACTACGAAGACATGCTCGCGCTTTACGGCATCGAAAGCGGGCTGCGCCAGGCGCGCAAGCATCTCGGCTGGTATCTCGATCGCCACACCTTGAATGTGCCGGATGTTCTCCGTCGCGGGGTGCAGACTTCATTCGATCCGAAGCAGGTTATTTCTTCGCTACGTGAAGCACTTACGGCGTTTTGCGAAGGTGCTGTCGAAAGGAATGCGGCATGAGCGCTGCCTTGACGCCCGTTCCTGCTGATGCCGCGCAGATCGTGCTCAACACGATCCGTCGCCCGGTCATCATGATCGGGCCGGACAATTTCATCACCTTCGCCAATGCCGATGCCGAGGACTTTTTCCGCTCCAGCGCCACCATGCTGGCGCGCAGCGAGCTGTCGCGTTTCGTGCCCTTCGGCAGCCCCATCCTGCAATTGGTCGAGCAGGTGCGCGAACGCAATATACCGGTCAATGAATACCGGGTCGACGTCTCGTCGCCCCGGCTTGGCATCGAAAAGATGGTCGATCTCTACGTCGCACCCGCAGCCGAACTGCCGGGGTCGGTCGTGGTGATGTTCCAGGAACGTTCGATGGCCGACAAGATCGACCGCCAAATGACGCATCGCGGCGCGGCGCGCTCGGTCACCGGCCTTGCCGCCATGCTCGCCCATGAGATCAAGAACCCGCTCTCGGGCATCAGGGGCGCAGCACAATTGCTGGAGCTGAATGCGTCTGACGAGGATCGTTCGTTGACACGGCTGATCATCGACGAGACCGACCGCATCGTAAAGCTTGTCGACCGTATGGAGGTCTTTTCCGACGAGCGTCCGATCGACCGTTATCCGGTCAACATCCACGTCGTTCTCGACCATGTGAAGGCGATTGCCAGGAATGGATTTGCCAATGGTATCAAGATCCTGGAGGATTATGATCCATCGCTGCCTCCGGTCTATGCCAACCGCGATCAGCTCGTGCAGATCTTCCTCAATCTGGTCAAGAATGCCGCCGAGGCGATCGGCCACGATCCACATGGCGAGATCACGCTGTCGACCGCCTATAAGCCGGGTATCCGCATGTCGATCCCCGGCAGCCAGGATCGCGTGTCGCTGCCGCTCGAATTCTGCGTGCATGACAATGGCTCAGGTGTGTCGGAAGACATTCTGCCGATCCTGTTCGACCCATTCATCACCACCAAGCCCAACGGTTCGGGACTAGGCCTCGCACTCGTCGCTAAGATCGTCGGCGACCATGGCGGGGTGATCGAGTGCGAATCGACACCGCGTGGCACCACCTTCCGCATCCTCATGCCCGCCTGGAAGGAACTGCCCGTGCATCTGGACGACGACAGCCAAGGAGCCCATCGATGAGCGTGCGCGGTAACATTCTTGTCGCTGACGACGATGCGGCGATCCGCACGGTGCTCAACCAGGCGCTGTCGCGCATGGGGCACGACGTCCGCGTCACCTCCAATGCAGCGACGCTGTGGCGCTGGGTGGCGGCCGGCGAGGGCGATCTGGTGATCACCGACGTGGTCATGCCCGACGAAAACGCCTTCGACATGCTGCCGCGCATCAAGAAGGCGCGGCCAGAACTGCCCGTCATCGTCATGAGCGCGCAAAACACCTTCATGACGGCCATCCGCGCGTCGGAAACCGGCGCCTACGAATATCTGCCAAAGCCCTTCGACCTCACCGAACTGCTCAGCATCGTCAACCGGGCGCTCACCGAGCCGCGCCGTCCAAAGGTCGACCAACGCCACGACGACCAGCCCGAAACCATGCCGCTGGTCGGGCGCTCGGCGGCGATGCAAGACATCTACCGCATGCTCGCCCGCATGATGCAGACGGACCTTACCGTGATGATTTCGGGCGAATCGGGCACCGGCAAGGAGCTGGTGGCGCGCGCGCTCCATGAATATGGCCGCCGCCGCAACGGTCCGTTTGTTGCCATCAACATGGCCGCAATCCCGCGCGACCTCATCGAATCCGAGCTGTTCGGCCACGAAAAGGGTGCCTTCACCGGGGCGCAGAACCGCTCGACTGGACGTTTCGAACAGGCAGACGGCGGCACGCTGTTCCTCGACGAGATCGGCGACATGCCGATGGAGGCGCAGACAAGGCTACTGCGCGTGCTGCAGCAGGGCGAATACACCACCGTCGGCGGGCGCACCCCGATCAAGACCGATGTACGCATCGTCGCTGCAACCAACAAGGACCTGCGGACCCTCATCAATCAAGGTCTGTTCCGTGAGGATTTGTTCTATCGTCTCAATGTCGTACCGCTTCGCCTTCCAGCTTTACGCGAGCGTTCAGAGGACGTGCCAGACCTTGTCCGCCACTTCTTCAAACAGGGCGTGAGTGAAGGCCTGCAGGCCAAGCATATCTCATCTGGCGGTGTTGAGCTGATGAAGCGCTATCCGTGGCCGGGCAACGTGCGCGAGCTGGAAAACCTGGTGCGCCGGCTGGCAGCGCTTTATCCGCAGGACGAGATTTCAGCCGAAATCATCGAGTCCGAACTCAAGACCGGCGAACAGCCTGTCGTGCCCGGCGGCAACCTCATTCCCGACGATCTGTCGGTCGGCCAGGCGGTCGAGCATTTCCTGCAGCGCTACTTTGCCATGTTCGCCGGCGACCTGCCGCCGCCCGGGCTCTACCAGCGCATTCTGGCCGAGGTCGAATATCCCCTTGTGCTGGCCTCGATGACGGCGACGCGCGGCAACCAGATCAAGGCGGCGGAGCTTCTGGGACTCAACCGCAATACGCTGCGCAAGAAAATCCGCGAACTCGGCGTCAACGTCTTCAAGTCGTCCCGGCCCGCCTGAGGCGACGAAAGCCAAACGTTAATCTGTCGAAAGCCTGCCGAAACATTTCGCTTGCGTCGAAAATGTTGCATAATCGCCACAATGCGTTGCATAGATGCGCCGCAATCAATGTCTCTACACGGCAGCATGGCGAGCCAGGCACAACCTCAGAACGAAACGCTCTTTCCCGAACGGGGCCGGCAGGAAGGTCGTCGCCTTCTTGCGCTTCCGGGCGTGGTGGCAATCGCCGCCGCGTTGGTTTCGGCTGCGGTCTCGTTCGCCATCCTCATCGGTGTCACGCCGATCACGCCTGATTCGACGACGACACTTGTGCTGATCGGCATCAACGCGGTGTTCGTCCTGATCCTCATCGGACTGATCGTCGTCGAAATCCAGCGCATCGCCATGGCGCGCCGGCATGGCAAGGCGGCCTCGCGGCTGCATGTACGCATCGTCACCATGTTTGCGCTGGTGGCGGCATTGCCGGCATTGCTGGTTGCCATCGTTGCGTCGATCACGCTGGATATCGGCCTCGACCGCTGGTTCGAGATCAGGACCAGGACCATCATCAATTCCTCGCTGTCGATCGCCGAAGGCTATGTCCAGGAAAACGCGCGAAACCTGCAGAGCACGACATTGTCGATGGCCAACGACCTCGACAATGCGCGCGCGCTCTACGGCCTCGACCGCAGCGGCTTCCTCGATTTCATGGGCAGGCAGGCGCAATTGCGTGCACTCGCCCACGCAGCGCTGATCAGGCCCGACGGTTCGTTTGTCATGAGCGCCAAGACGGGCGCTGACTTTGCCATGCCCGAGCCGCCGCAAGCGGCGGTGGCAGCTGCCGCCGACGGCAAGCCGGTGCTGATCGATCCAAGGACGCGCAATATCGTCGGCGCCATCGTCAAGCTGCGCGAGATCGAAGGGCTCTACCTCTACACGATCAGGCTGGTCGATCCTGATGTGATCAGGGCACGCCAGATCGTTACCGCCAACACAGATGAATATCGCGACCTCGGCGCTAACCGGCGCACGACGCAAATTGCCTTTGCGCTGCTTTATCTCGGCCTGACGCTGATCGTGGTCTTGTCGGCGATCTGGACCGGCATCGCGGTTGCCGACCGCCTTGTGCGGCCGATCCGCCAGCTTATCGGCGCCGCGGACGAGGTGGCGACCGGCAATCTCGACGTTTCGGTGCCTGTGCGCCAATCGGATGGCGATGTCGGCGCGCTCAGCGACACGTTCAACAACATGCTGCTCGAGCTCAAGTCGCAGCGTAACGAAATCCTGACCGCCAAGGACGTCATCGACGAGCGGCGACGCTTTTCGGAGGCCGTGCTTTCGGGCGTGACCGCAGGCGTCATCGGCGTCGATCCCTATGGCAGTATCACCATCGTCAATCCGTCGGCCGAGGAGATGCTGGCGATCTCGGCGTCCGAGTCGCTCGGCCAGAACCTGTCGATCCTGCTGCCGCATGTCGGCCGTGTCTTCGAAATCGGCCGCAAATCAGGCCGCGCCGTCTATCGCGAGCAGGTGACCTTTTATCGCGCCGGCGCCGAGCGTACCTTCAACGTCCAGGTGACGGTCGAGGAAGGCGAGAGTGAAGTCGGCGACAAGTCTTATGTCGTCACCATCGACGACATCACCGATCTTGTCACTGCGCAGCGCACCTCGGCCTGGGCGGATGTCGCCAGGCGCATCGCCCATGAGATCAAGAACCCGCTGACCCCGATCCAGCTGTCGGCCGAGCGTCTCCGCCGCCGCTACGGCAAGGTGATCACCGAGGACCGCGAGGTCTTCGACCAGTGCACCGAGACGATTATCCGCCAGGTCGGCGACATCGGCCGTATGGTCGACGAATTCTCCGCCTTTGCGCGCATGCCGAAGCCGGAAATGAAGGTAACCGACATTCGCGAGCCGCTGCGCGAGGCCTCATTCCTTGTCGAGGTCAGCCGTGCCGACATCGCCTTCGAACGCGACATCACAGCCGGTCCGCTCAAGGGAACCTTCGACAGCCGCCTGATGGCCCAGGCCTTCGGCAATGTCATCAAGAATGCTGCCGAGGCGATCGAGGCGGCAGAACGCCAGACCGGCGAACCCGGTGTCATAAGAATCCGAGCACGCCGGGACGGCAACTCGATCCGGATCGATGTCATCGACAACGGCAAGGGCCTGCCGCGCGAAAATCGCCAACGGCTTCTCGAGCCCTATATGACGACCCGCGAGAAGGGCACGGGCCTCGGCCTCGCTATCGTCAAGAAGATTGTCGAGGACCACGGCGGAAGATTGGAACTTCACGACGCACCAGCCGATTTCCACGGCGGGCGCGGCGCGATGATCAGCATGATCCTGCCTGCGACAGCCGAAGAGGCTGCGGCACCCAAGGGGGCCGGGGACACAGTGCAGGTCAGAGAAAACGAAAAGGTCAGAAATGGCATCTGATATTCTCATCGTTGACGACGAGGAAGACATCCGCGAACTGGTCGCGGGCATCCTGAGTGACGAGGGCCATGAAACCCGCACGGCGTTCGACGCCGACAGCGCGCTTGCCGCAATTGCGGACCGTGCGCCGCGCCTGGTTTTCCTCGACATCTGGCTGCAGGGGTCGCGGCTCGACGGGCTGGCATTGCTCGACGAGATCAAAACCTTGCACCCCAGCCTGCCCGTCGTGATGATCTCGGGCCACGGCAACATCGAGACCGCGGTCTCGGCGATCCGGCGTGGCGCTTACGATTTCATCGAAAAGCCGTTCAAGGCCGACCGGCTGATCCTGATCGCCGAGCGCGCGCTCGAAACCTCGAAGCTCAAGCGCGAGGTTTCCGACCTCAAGATGCGCAGCGGCGAAACGCACGACCTGATCGGCATGTCGTCGGCGATGAGCCAGCTGCGTCAAACCATCGATCGGGTCGCGCCGACCAACAGCCGCATCATGATCATCGGTCCGTCGGGTTCCGGCAAGGAGATGGCGGCACGCGCCATCCACGCTTTGTCGTCACGCAAGACCGGCCCGTTCGTTGCGCTCAACGCTGCGACCATCACGCCCGAACGCATGGAGATCGAGCTGTTCGGCACCGAATCAAACGGTGGTGAGCGCAAGGTCGGCGCCCTGGAAGAGGCCCATCAGGGCATCCTTTACCTCGACGAAATCGCCGACATGCCGCGCGAGACGCAAAACAAGATCCTGCGCGTTCTGGTCGAACAGCAATTCGAGCGCGTCGGCGGCACCAAGCGGGTCAAGGTCGACGTGCGCATCATCTCGTCGACCGCACAGAACCTGGAGGCGATGATCGCCGAGGGTCGCTTCCGCGAGGACCTCTACCATCGCCTTGCTGTCG
This sequence comes from Aminobacter sp. 01T433, assembly GCF_056398585.1. Classification (NCBI taxonomy): domain Bacteria; kingdom Pseudomonadati; phylum Pseudomonadota; class Alphaproteobacteria; order Hyphomicrobiales; family Phyllobacteriaceae; genus Aminobacter; species Aminobacter sp. 01T433. The sequence goes on along the minus strand of NZ_JBFTPR010000017.1, from coordinate 109,126 downwards.
TGCCGGTGATGGTGCCGGGGCTCGCCGAGCGCCGGGAAGACATTCCTTATCTCGTCGACAATTTTATGAAGCAGATGGCCAAGCAGGCCGGCATCAAGCCACGCCGCATCGGCGACGACGCACTGGCCGTGCTTCAGGCCCACAACTGGCCGGGCAACGTTCGCCAGCTGCGCAACAATGTCGAGCGGCTGTTGATCCTTGCGCGCAGCGACAATCCCGAGCAGCCGATCACCGCCGACCTGCTGCCGTCAGAGATTGGCGACGTCATGCCACGCGCGCCCAACCAGTCTGACCAGCACATCATGGCGCTGCCGCTCCGCGAAGCACGCGAGATGTTCGAGAAGGAATACCTCATCGCCCAGATCAACCGCTTCGGCGGCAATATCTCGAAGACGGCAGAGTTCATCGGCATGGAGCGATCGGCCCTTCACCGCAAACTCAAGTCGCTTGGCGTCTAGAGCATGATCGCTGAGCCGCGGATTTCGCGCCAAGACATGACCGTGCCAGCCAGACAGGATAGACGTCCCACATGCGCGTGATCATCTGTGGGGCGGGGCAGGTCGGCTACGGTATCGCCGAACGGTTGGCTGCGGAAAAGAACGACGTTTCGATCATCGATACGGCGCCTGAACTGATCCATTCGGTGCGCGATCAGCTCGATGTGCGTGGTTTTGTCGGCCACGGCTCGCATCCGGAGGTGCTGGAGGCGGCCGGCGCGCAGAACGCCGACATGATCATCGCGGTGACGCTTTTCGACGAGGTCAACATCGTCGCCTGCGAGGTCGCGCATGCGCTGTTCAACGTTCCGATGAAGGTCGCGCGCATCCGCTCGCAATCCTACCTCCAGCCGCACTACCAGGACCTGTTTTCGCGCGACCATCTGCCCATCGACGTGATCATTTCGCCCGAGCTTGAGGTCGGCGAGATGGTGCTTCGGCGCATCTCGCTGCCCGGCGCCACCGACGTGGTCCGATTTGCCGAAAACCACATCATCATGGTGGCGATCGAGTGCCTGGAAGATTGCCCTGTCATCAACACGCCGCTGGCACAGCTCAGCGAACTGTTTCCCGATCTGCCGTCGACAGTGGTCGGCATCACGCGCAGCGACCGGCTTTTCATCCCGCATTCGGCCGACCAGCTGGTGGCGGGCGATCTCGCCTATGTCGTGACGACCAAGGACCAGGTGCGCCGCACGCTTGGGCTGTTTGGGCATGAGGAGCAGGAGGCGACACGCATCGTCATCGCCGGCGGTGGCAATATCGGCCTGTTCGTCGCCCGCACGCTTGAACAGCGCCAGAGCCGCACCAAGATCAAGATTATCGAGGCGAACCGGGAGAGGGCGGTCAAGGTCGCCGACGAGTTGCGCCGCACAGTGGTGCTCAACGGCAGCGCGCTCGACCAGAAGCTCTTGATGGAAGCAGACATCCAGGATGCCGACCTGATGGTCGCGCTGACCAACAACGACCAGGTCAACATCCTGTCCAGCGTCATGGCCAAGCGTCTCGGCTGCAAAGGCAACCTCGCGCTCATCAACAATCCGTCCTACCACGACCTGACCAAGCCGCTCGGCATCGACGCACACGTCAATCCAAGTGCCGTCACCATTTCGCGCGTGCTCCAGCACGTGCGGCGCGGTCGAATCAGGCAGGTGCATTCGATCCAGCGTGGGGCTGCCGAAATCATCGAGGCCGAAGCGCTCGAAACCTCGCCTTTGGTCGGCACGCTGCTGCGTGATCTGGAGTTGCCCGACGGCATGCGCATCGGCGCGATTTATCGCGACGGCCATGTGGTCAAGCCGAGCGGTTCGGTGAAGATCAGGCCCAAGGACCGGGTCGTCATTTTCGCACTCGACAAGGCGGTCAAGCAGGTCGAGCAGATGTTCAGGGTCAGCCTCGAATTCTTCTGATCTGGACCAGCCATTTGCACATTGCCGCACGGCGCAAATCGTCTAGAACGCCGTAAAATCTCGAGGGTACGAAAACCATGCCGCGCATTGCCTATGTCAACGGGCGCTACGTCGCCCATTCGGACGCTTTTGTGCATATCGAGGACCGCGGCTACCAATTCGCCGACGGCGTCTACGAGGTCTGCGAAGTGGCACGCGGCTTCATCGTCGATAGCGTGGGGCACCTCAACCGGCTCGACCGCTCGCTTTCAGAACTCAGGATCGACCAGCCGGTCAACCGCGCCGTTCTCGTGCACATCATGCGCGAAGTCATTGCCCGCAATCGCGTCCACAATGGCATGGTCTATCTGCAGGTGACGCGCGGTGTTGCACCCCGCGACCACATCTTCCCGGCCAATGGTACGCGTCCAGCACTGGTGGTCACCGCAAAGCGAACCGATCCGGCAGCGGCCGCCAAGCGGGCGAGCACTGGTATCAAGGTGATCACCGTGCCTGAAAACCGCTGGGACCGCGTCGACATCAAATCTGTCGGGCTGCTGCCCAATGTGCTGGCACGCCAGCAGGCCAAGGATGCAGGCGCCCAGGAGGCGTGGTTCGTCGATGCCGACGGCAAGGTCACTGAAGGTGCCGCAACCAACGCCTGGATCGTTACCAAGGATGGCCGCCTGGTCACCCGTCCGGCCGACAGCGGCATCCTGCGCGGTATCACCCGCACCACGTTGTTTGCGGTCGCCGACAAGCTCGGCTTGAAGATCGAGGAACGCGGTTTCACCGTCGATGAAGCCAAATCGGCTCGTGAGGCCTTCATCTCGGCAGCGACCACCGTGATCATGCCGATCGTTGAGATTGACGGCCAGCCGGTCGCCAATGGGCACCCAGGATCGGTGGCCCTTTCCCTTCGGGAAGCCTTTTTTGACGTTGCGGAAAAAATCCAAGCCTGATAACCGCTTGGGCGTAAATGGTTAAATTCATCTCGTTCAGCTTGCCGCCCGTTGTGGCAAGGGGGTGTTTGCTCGCTTGACATGAGCCCAGTAATTTGGCGCATTGGCAGCAGACAGGGATCGGCGAAAGAAAAAAACAATGGCGGAACGATCGCAGAATCTTCAGGACCTGTTCCTGAATTCAGTTCGCAAGAGCAAAAACCCACTCACCATTTTCCTCATTAACGGCGTGAAATTGACCGGAGTTGTGACCTCCTTCGACAATTTCTGTGTTTTGTTGCGCCGTGACGGGCATTCGCAGCTCGTCTACAAGCATGCCATCTCCACGATCATGCCGAGCCAGCCGGTTCAGATGTTCGATGGCGAGGAAAGCCAGGGCGCCTGATTGGCACGCGACAAGCACGCCGGCACCAAGGCCGGTGACAGCAATGGACCCGAATCGGTAGGGGGCGACAACGCCCCCACTCGCGCTATCGTCATCGTGCCGGTGCTCACGCGCCAGCCCAAGGGTGACGACGACAGCGCGCGTCCGCGGCTGCAACGTTCGGCCGAGGCTCGTCACGACGAGGCCGTCGGACTGACCCGCGCCATCGATTTGGAACCCGTTCACACAGCGATCGTCACACTCAACGACCCGCGTCCGGCGACATTGCTGGGCAGCGGCAAAGTCGAGGAATTTGCCGCGATCGTAAAGGAACGCGGCGCGGAGCTGGTCATTGTCGATCATCCGCTGACGCCCGTGCAGCAGCGCAATCTTGAAAAAGAGATGAACGCCAAGGTGCTCGACCGCACCGGGCTGATCCTTGAGATCTTCGGCCGGCGCGCACGCACCAAGGAAGGCACGCTGCAGGTCGAGCTTGCCCATCTCAACTACCAGAAGGGCCGGCTGGTCCGCAGCTGGACCCACCTTGAGCGCCAGCGCGGTGGCGCGGGCTTCCTCGGCGGCCCCGGCGAAACGCAGATCGAATCCGACAGGCGCGCGCTGCAGGAAAAGATCATCAAGCTCAAGCGCGAGCTGGAGACGGTGGTTCGCACACGCGACCTGCACCGCGCCAAGCGCCGCAAGGTGCCGTTCCCGGTCGTCGCCATCGTTGGCTACACCAACGCCGGCAAATCGACTTTGTTCAACCACCTGACCGGTGCCAGCGTCCTGGCCGAGAACATGCTGTTTGCGACGCTCGATCCGACCTTGCGCCGGGTGCGTCTGCCGCATGGCACACCGATCATCCTGTCCGACACCGTCGGTTTCATCTCCGACCTGCCGACGCATCTGATCGCTGCTTTCCGCGCGACGCTCGAAGAGGTCATCGAGGCGGATCTGGTGATCCATTTGCGAGACATCTCCGACCCCGACACCGCCGCCCAAGCCAACGATGTCGAGCGCATCCTGTCCGATCTCGGCGTCGATGCGGCGGACACCGATCGTGTCGTTGAGGTCTGGAACAAGATCGATCAGCTCGACGAAGGCAATCGCGAACGGCTGCTTTCCGACAGTGCCGACGGCCGCAAGACGCCGCCGATCGCGATTTCCGCCATCACGGGCGAGGGCATTCCAACCCTCACCAGCCTGATCGAGCAACGCGTTTCGGGCGAACTTGAGTCGATCGAGGTTACGCTTGAACCCAGCCAGCTCGGGCAGATCGACTGGCTCTACCGCAACGGCGATGTGGTTTCGCGCACCGATAATGACGATGGCAGCGTGTCGATGACACTCAAGGCCACCGCCTCCGCGCGCGACGAGATCGCCAGCAAAATATCGCGAAAAAACAAAGGCTAAGACGGCTTACTTGGCTGTCTTGGCCTGCTGCCACAGCGCTTCCATCTCGTCCAGGGTGGCAGCTTCAAGACTGCTGCCGGCTTCGTCGAGCGCCTGTTCGATGTAGTGGAAGCGCTTGCGGAACTTGTCGTTGGTTCCGGCAAGGGCAGCCTCAGAGTCGAGTTCCAGGTGCCGGCCAAGATTGACCAGCGCAAACAGCATGTCGCCGAATTCGTCCTTGACCGCAGCCTGATCGCCCTTGGCCATCGCCTCGCGAAGCTCGCCGATCTCTTCTTCGATCTTGTCGAGGATGGGTGCGGCTTCGCCCCAGTCGAAACCGACGCGTGCAGCCTTTTCCTGCAGTTTCAACGCACGGGTAAGTGCTGGCAGCGCGACTGGCACACTGTCCAAAAAGCCATGGCCGTGATCTTCGGGATCCAGCCCGCGGGCGAGCCGTGCCGCGCGCTTCTCAGCCTTTTCCTCCGCCTTGATCTTTTCCCACATGCCCTTGGCCGAGCGCGCCTCACGCGCCTTGGCGTCGCCAAAGACGTGCGGATGCCGCCGGATCATCTTGGTGGTGATGGCCTGCACCACGTCGCCGAAGCCAAATTCGCCGGCCTCCTCCGCCATCTGAGCGTGGTAGACCACCTGCAGCAGCAGGTCGCCCAATTCCTCGCGCAAGTGATCGATATCGTTGCGGGAGATGGCGTCGGCTACCTCGTAAGCTTCCTCAATGGTGTAGGGCGCGATGGTCGCGAAATTCTGCTCGATGTCCCACGGGCAGCCGGTTTCCGGCTCACGCAGGGCGGCCATGATCTCGATCAGGCGGGAGATGTCTTTGGAAGGTTGCATGACCGGAATGCTATAGCCCGGCAGCCATCGACCCAACAGGGGCTTCGCGAGCCTCGCGCTTGTCCACATGTTGTTTTGGTCCCGCAAGCCCGGCCTGCTGGCCCATTGGGGGCGCCAAGGCTACGCTTCATCTATTGACCGGCCTTTCGCCGCAGGCAGGAAATCCCATGCTTCATCTCACTCTCGTTGCAATCGGCGGTGCCATCGGTGCTTCGCTGCGCCATCTCGCCAATCTTGTCGCGCTGCGCCTTGCCGGACCGAATTTTCCATGGGGCACGATGGCGATCAACATCGTCGGCTCCTTCGCCATGGGCTTGTTCGTCGGCTTCCTTGCGCGCCGGTATGGCACGTCGAACGAACTCAGGCTTTTCGTCGCCACCGGCATCCTCGGCGGCTTTACGACTTTTTCGGCATTTTCACTGGATTTTGCCACTCTGTGGGAGCGTGGATCGACGCTTCCAGCCTTTGGTTATGCGTTTGCCAGCGTCATATGCGCCATTCTGGCGCTGTTCTTGGGAATGTGGCTCGCAAGAAGCGTCGGCTGATGCTATTGGGCCGCTTCGAAAAGGACGATTGAAAAATGGCTGGCGTTGAACAGATCACGGTGGAAGCCGGCGAAACGGGCATGAGGCTCGACCGCTGGTTCAAGTCCCATTTCCCGGGGCTCGGCTTCGGCCACCTGCAAAAACTGCTGCGCTCGGGCCAGATCCGGGTCGATGGCGGCCGGGTCAAGGCCGACACGCGTGTCGAGCCCGGCCAGACGATCCGCATCCCGCCGCTTGAGGTCGACAAGAAGAACAGCGGCCCGCTGACCGCCCGCACCATGCGCGATCAGGACGATGGCGATGTGCTGGCGCAGATGCTGATCTACGAAGACCCCAAGGTCTTCGTGTTCAACAAGCCTGCTGGCCTTGCCGTACAGGGCGGCTCAGGCATCGTGCGCCATCTCGACGACATGCTTGAGGCCTGGCGCAGCAAGAAGGGCGAGAAGCCGCGCCTGGTGCACCGCCTCGATCGCGACACGTCGGGCGTGCTGGTCGTGGCGCGTACGCGTCTGGCGGCGATGAAACTCGCCGAAGCCTTCCGCGCACGCGAAACCAAGAAGACCTATTGGGCGCTGGTCAAGGGCGCGCCGCCCAAGCGCGAAGACAAGATCTCGACCTGGCTGATCAAGGAACAGACGCCCGACGGCGACCGCATGCGCGTCGCCAAGCATGGCGAAAAGGGCGCTGACCATGCGGTTACATATTACCGTGTGCTCGAGCAGGCGGCCCAGACCATGACCTGGCTGGAAATGGAGCCTTACACCGGCCGCACGCACCAACTGCGCGTACATGCCGCCTATATTGGCTGCCCGATCATCGGCGATCCCAAATATTTCGAACACGACACCAACTGGGAGTTCCCAGGTGGTCTGCAGAACAAGCTGCATCTCCATGCGCGCCGCATCGTCATCCCGCATCCCGACAAGGGTGTCATCGACGTCACGGCTCCAATGCCGCCGCATATGCGCCAGAGCTGGAACCTGATCGGCTTCGACGACGAAAGCGGGGAGCCGGCGTGACGGCAATCTCGTTGGGTGACGGCACATCCATTTCGCTGAAGCTCGTCTTGTTCGATTGCGACGGAACGCTGGTCGACAGCGCCGACATCATCCACGCCTCCATGGTGACGACCTTTCGCGAGGCCGGCCTGCCGGAGCCGACAACCGAAGCGACCAAGAGCATCATCGGGCTGACGCTCGACCTCGCCATCGCGACCTTGCTCGACCGCCCGCTTGACGCAGAATGCGGTCGCCTCGCCGAGCGCTACAAGGAGCATTTCATCGCTTCGCGCCATCTGCCGACCTTCCAAGAGCCACTTTATGATGGCATTGCCGAGCTGATCGAAACGCTGGCCAAGCGCGACGACGTGCTGATTGGCATGGTCACCGGCAAGTCGCGCCGGGGCGTGCAAAGGGTTCTGGAAACCTACGGTTTCGAGCGGCATTTCGTGACCATTCGCACCGCCGACGATTGCCCATCCAAGCCGCATCCGGCGATGGTGCTGGAATGCTGTGCCGAAACCGGCATCGATCCGGATTCGACCTATGTGATCGGCGACGCCATCTATGACATGCAGATGGCGAGGAGTGCGGGTGCACAGGCAATCGGCGTTTCCTGGGGTTACCACCACCGCGACGGCCTGTTTGCCACTGGCGCGCATGCCGTGCTGACCACGCCAAGCGAGCTGCTTACTCTTATCGACTAGCTGGACCAGTTGCTGGGCGGCGTCCTGCTTTATGTTGCCGCCTGTCTTGCGCCGCTCAATGCAAGATCACGCCGGCATTCGATTATCTGGATCGCGCTCGGCGAGCGTGGAGAAATTCATGACAGCCACAACGCAGCCATTGGATCGTCGCGACAGCATCGATGCGGCTGCTGTCGCGTTCATGCTTTTGCTGACGATGTCGTGGGGCATGAACGGCGTCGCGGCCAAACTCGCCACGACCGGCTATAATCCGATTTTCCTCAACGTGGCGCGCTCGGGCATCGGCTGCGTCTTGGTGTTCCTGTGGTGCCTTTATCGCCGGGTTCCACTGTTTAGCAGGGACGGTACATTGTGGGCCGGCATCGCTGCCGGCCTGCTATTCGGCGCCGAGTTCATCCTGGTTTTCGTCAGCCTCGAATACACAACGGTCGCGCGCAACTCGCTTTTGGTCAACACGATGCCGTTCTGGATCCTGATCGGCGCGCATTTCTGGCTTGGCGAGCGGATGTCGATGCAGAAATTTCTCGGCCTGCTTCTGGCTTTCGGCGGTGTAGCGGTGGTCTTTTCCGACAAGCTCGGCGCGACAGGTTCATCGACGCTGGTCGGCGACCTGTTGAGCCTGATGGCCGGGTTGCTTTGGGCATTGACGACTTTGGTGATCAAGGGCTCGAAGCTGTCGAGCGCCGGTGCCGAAAAAGTGCTGCTCTATCAGCTGGTCGTGTCCGCGCTCATGGCGATGCCGCTGGTATCGCTTGCCGGTCCAGCGATCCGCGATGTCTCGGCCGTCGCCACCGGGGCGCTGCTGTTTCAGGCTGTTTATGTCGTTGCGTTTACCTATATTCTCTGGTTCTGGCTGATGCGGCGCTATCCTGCGGCGGGCCTTTCCAGCTTTGCCTTTCTGTCGCCGGCTTTCAGCGTGATATGCGGCTGGCTGGTGCTCGGCGAGCCGTTGACCTTGAACATTTTTCTGGCGCTCGGCCTGATCGTGGCCGGGCTGATGATCGTAAATCGGCCGTCGCGGAAAAGCGCGCCGGCAGCGGAGTAAAGATGCGAGACATTCTGAGCGACCTCGAAACCAGCGACGGCTTGTCCGATCCCGACCCGATCCGCCGTGCGCAAAGCACGTTGCGCAAGCAACTGCCCAAGCGTTTCTATGAAACGGCCTCGGTTGCGGCTGTGGACGAAGGCCATGCCGTTCAACTCGATGGCAAGACCGTGCGCACGCCGGGCAGGGCGTTGCTTGCCCTGCCGACCGCAGCCGCGGCACAGCTAGTCGCCGACGAGTTCGCAGTCCAGGTCGAGACCATCGACCCCTTCACCATGCCGGTCCTGCGCCTGGTCAATACGGCCATCGACGGTGTCGCCACCGACCCGCAGGCTGTGCTCGAGGATATCTTGCGCTTTTCGTCGTCCGACCTGCTTTGCTATCGCGCTGATCACCCGGAACGGCTTGTCGAGCGGCAGGCCGAGGCATGGGATCCGATCATCGATTGGGCGCGGGCGTCGCTCGGCGCGCATTTCCTCGTGGGCGAAGGCGTCATGCATGTCGAGCAGCCGCGCACGGCGATCGCAGCCCTCGGCGTTCACCTGTCGCAGCGCGCCGAGCCGATGCGCCTGGCGGCACTGCACCTGATGACCACTTTGACCGGCTCAGCCCTTTTGGCGCTGGCAGTGGAGATGGGTGAAATCAGCGCCGAAGAAGCCTGGACTGCCGCCCATGTCGACGAGGATTGGCAGATCGAGCATTGGGGTCAGGATTCCGAAGCCGTCGCCCGCCGCGCCAACCGCAAGCGCGACATGCTGTCGGCGGTGGCGCTGCTTGAGGCGCTGAAGGCCGACTGACACGCTCGCCGAGCACTCGGCAAGCCGCCGCCCAGCTCTTGTGCAGAATGTCAGCGCCGCTGTCTTAATCTGCCTATTTTTTGAACATCCCCGTTTTCTACGCCTTCGACTTCAGGCGCGGATGCGGGGATTTTCAATTGGCACGAGGCTTGCATCTCTTACCTCGACAAACGCCGCCAATGGCAGACAGGCACGACACTGAGAGGTTAGCATGACGAAGTACAAGCTCGAGTATATTTGGCTGGACGGATATACTCCCGTGGCCAATCTTCGCGGGAAGACGCAGGTCAAGGAATATGCCGAATTCCCCAAGCTGGAGCAGCTTCCCTATTGGGGATTTGACGGCAGCTCGACCATGCAGGCGGAAGGCAAGAGCTCGGACTGTGTCCTGAAGCCGGTTGCCGTGTATCCCGACCCGGCGCGCATCAATGGCGTGCTGGTCATGTGCGAAGTCATGATGCCGGATGGCGTCACGCCGCATGCGTCGAACACCCGCGCCACCGTGCTTGAGGACGACGGCGCCTGGTTCGGTTTCGAGCAGGAATATTTCTTCTACAAGGACGGCCGTCCGCTTGGCTTCCCCGAAACCGGGTTCCCGGCGCCGCAGGGCCTGTACTACACCGGCGTCGGCTATCAGGCCGTTGGTAACATCGCGCGCCAGATCGTCGAGGAACATCTCGACCTCTGCCTCGCCGCCGGCATCAACCACGAAGGCATCAATGCCGAAGTGGCCAAGGGCCAGTGGGAATTCCAGATTTTCGGCAAGGGCTCGAAGAGGGCCGCCGACGAGATGTGGCTTGCTCGTTACCTGCTGCAGCGCCTGACCGAAAAATACGGCATCGACATCGAATATCACTGCAAGCCGCTGGGCGACACCGACTGGAACGGCTCGGGCATGCACGCCAATTTCTCGACCACCTATATGCGCGAGAAGGGCGGCAAGGCCTATTTCGAAGCGCTGATGGCGGCATTCGCCGATGCCCGTGCCGATCACATCGCGGTCTACGGGCCTGACAATCATCTGCGCCTGACCGGCAAGCACGAGACGGCGTCGATCGACGTCTTCACCTGGGGCGTCGCCGACCGCGGCGCATCGGTGCGCGTGCCGCATAGCTTTGTCCGTGACGACTATCGCGGCTATCTCGAAGATCGCCGCCCGAACTCGCAGGGCGACCCCTACCAGATCGCCTCGCAGATCCTGAAGACGATCGCAGAGGTACCAACAAGCTTCGAGAAAAAGGCGGCTGCGTAAGCGCTTTCAGGCAGGCACTAAAGAAAAACCCGGGGGCGACCCCGGGTTTTTTGTTTGCTTGGAGGTTCGCCGGGCGAAGCCCAGACTTCTGCGCAAACAAAAAGCCCCGGATTGCTCCGGGGCTTTTGTCGTCATGATATCAGGTGCTTACACAGAATAATACATGTCGTATTCGACCGGGTGCGGGGTCATTTCGAGGCGCATGACCTCGGCCATCTTCACTTCGATGAACGAGTCGATCTGGTCGTCGTCGAAGACGCCGCCGGCCTTGAGGAAGCCGCGGTCCTTGTCGAGGCTCTGGAGCGCTTCGCGCAAGCTGCCGCAAACGGTCGGGATCTTCTTCAGCTCCTTGGCCGGCAAGTCATAGAGATCCTTGTCCATCGGCTGGCCGGGGTGGATCTTGTTCTTGATACCGTCGAGGCCGGCCATCAGAAGCGCAGCAAAGCAAAGATAGGGGTTTGCGCCTGGATCGGGGAAGCGGACCTCGACGCGCTTGGCCTTCGGCGAGTTGCCGAACGGAATGCGACACGAGGCCGAACGGTTGCGCGCGGAATAGGCGAGCAGCACGGGAGCCTCATATCCTGGCACCAAACGCTTGTAGGAGTTGGTCAGCGGGTTGGTAAAGGCGTTGATCGCCTTGGCGTGCTTGATGACGCCGCCGATGAAGTAGAGGCAGCTTTCCGAAAGCCCGGCATATTCGTTGCCGGCAAAGGTCGGCTTGCCGTTCTTCCAGATCGACATATGGACGTGCATGCCCGAGCCATTGTCGCCGAAAATCGGCTTCGGCATGAAGGTGGCCGTCTTGCCGTAGGCATTGGCGACCTGGTGCACGACATACTTGTAGATCAGCATCTTGTCGGCGTTGCGGACGAGAGTATCGAACTTGATGCCGAGCTCGTGCTGGGCAGCCGCCACCTCGTGGTGATGCTTTTCGACGCGCACGCCCATCTCGGACAGAACGGTCAGCATCTCCGAGCGCATGTCCTGGCAGCTGTCGATCGGCGGCACCGGGAAATAGCCGCCCTTGACGCGCGGGCGGTGGCCGAGATTGCCGGTCTCGTAGTCGGTGTCGTCGTTGGACGGCAGTTCGGTCGAATCGAGCTTGAAGCTGGTGTTGTAGGGGTCGGCCTTGTACTTGACGTCGTCGAAGACGAAGAATTCGGCTTCCGGGCCAACGAAGATGGTGTCGCCGATGCCTTCGGCCTTGAGGTAGGCTTCGGCCTTCTTGGCGATGCCGCGCGGATCGCGGTTGTAAGCCTCGCCCGAAACCGGGTCGAGAATGTCGCACAAAATGACCATGGTCGACTGGGCGAAGAACGGGTCCATGTGGACCGTGTCCATGTCGGGCATCAGCACCATGTCGGACTCGTTGATGGCCTTCCAGCCGATGATCGACGAACCGTCGAACATGACGCCGTCGGCGAACATCTCTTCTTCGACTTCGGCGATGTCCATGGTGACGTGATGGAGCTTGCCCTTCGGATCGGTGAAGCGCAGGTCAACGAACTTAACGTCGTTGTCCTTGATCTGCTTCATGATGTCTTTGGCTGTCGTCATAATGTTTCCCTGTGACGTTTAGATGAGAATGAACTGATGCGAGGTCAGATGGCGTCGATGCCGGTCTCGCCGGTGCGGATGCGCACGACTTCCTCGATGTTGGAGACAAAAATCTTGCCGTCGCCGATGCGGCCGGTCTGGGCCGCCTTGCGAATCGCTTCGATGGCGGCTTCCACCGATTCGTCGCCGAGCACGACTTCGATCTTCACCTTGGGCAGAAAGTCGACGACGTATTCGGCGCCGCGATAAAGCTCGGTATGGCCCTTCTGGCGGCCAAAACCCTTGGCTTCGGTGACCGTGATGCCTTGCAGGCCGGCTTCCTGAAGCGCTTCCTTCACTTCGTCGAGCTTGAACGGCTTGATGATCGCTTCGATCTTTTTCATGCGAATATGGCCTCCGATGCCGTAACTCAGGGGTGATGCACCCACTCGCGCATCTTTCAAGCACGAAGCGTGCCAAGTCGAGTGGCTGCGATGACTTTGTTCGGTTTGCCCAGTTGGCAGCCGAAGACGCAGCGATTGGACCCGATTTCAGCCGGCAGGTCGAGATGCGCACAAAATTTCATCGCTTCGCACGCCGCTCGTCTGCACAAAAAAGCAGCAAAATGCTCATGATTTGCACAGCGTGAGCCATGCTCATTGCCGTTTGGGTGGGATGCGGCGGCGTGCTAACTCTCAAGCAGCTCTCAGAAAAGATCCGGGATGGCCGCCATGGCGTTTGAACTTCTGACCCCAAGCGAGATGGCCGAAGCCGACCGGGTGACGATCGCTGCCGGGCCGGTGGATGGCATTGGCCTGATGCGGCGGGCAGGGGCTGCCATCGCAGCTCTCATTCTCTCCCGATTTCCGGGGGCTTGTCCGGTTCATGTGTTGTGCGGGCCGGGCAACAATGGCGGCGACGGTTATGTCGTTGCGCGCCTGCTTGCCAAAAGCGGCGTCGATGTCATGCTTTTTGCAACCGCCAGCCCGCGCGTCGGCAGCGATGCGGCACTTGCTGCCGCCGAATGCCCGGTCGCTGTTCGGCCTCTTGCGGCGTTCGCACCCGAGGCCGGCTCAGTGGTGGTCGATGCGCTCTACGGTGCGGGGCTGTCCAAAGCGCTGACGGCTGATGTGCTGGCGGCGATCGAGCGGACGACCGAAGCGGGCGCGCCTGTCGTTGCGGTCGATCTGCCATCAGGCGTGTCGGGGGCGTCGGGCGAGGTCCTGGGCGGCGCGTTCACGGCCACCGTGACCGTGACCTTCGCGCGCAAGAAGCCAGGGCACCTGCTGTTTCCCGGCCGGTCGTCTTGTGGCGAAATCAGTGTCGCCGACATCGGCATCTCTGACACCACCATTGCGACCACAGGCACGCGCTGTTTCGAAAACAATCCGGCACGGTGGCAACATCTGTTTCCCACACCCGCCAACGATGCCCACAAATACAGCCGCGGCCATGTCGGCGTCTTCTCAGGCGGCCCGTCGGCAACGGGTGCCGCGCGCCTGTCGGCAATGGCTGCGGCACGCGCTGGCGCCGGTGCGGTCACGGTTTTGTCGCCGGGCACAGCATTGGCCGCCAACGCTGCCCACCTGACGTCGATCATTCTCCGGCGTTCCGACACGCTCGCCGCTGCCTTGGCTTTTCTCGGTGCGCGCAAGCCCGAGGTCCTGGTCTACGGCCCCGGCCTTGGCCCCGAGCCGGAGGTCGGCCGCTTCGCGCTTGAACTGATGTCAGTTGCCGAGGGGCGGTTTGGCGCGCTGGTGCTCGATGCCGACGGCATCACCTCGCTGTCACATCAGCGCGCGGCCTTCTTTGAGGCGGCGAAACGGCTAAATGCACCGAGCCTTGTGCTGACGCCGCATCACGGTGAGTTCGGCCGCTTGTTTCCCGATATTGCAGCAGACGGCAAGCTGTCCAAGCTGGAGCGGGCGCGGGCGGCTGCAAAACGCGCCCATGCGACCATCATATACAAGGGCCCGGACACGGTGATTGCCGCCCCAGACGGGCGGGCGGCGATCAATACCAACGGCACGCCGCTTCTGGCGACCGCCGGCTCGGGCGACGTGCTGTCAGGCATCGTTGCCGCACTTCTGGCGCAGGCGATGCCACCCTTCGAGGCCGCATGCGCTGCGGTGTGGATGCATGCCGAGGCAGCGCGCCGTTTTGGGCCTGCGTTGATTGCTGAAGACCTGCCGCTGGCGCTAAGGGAGGTGCTGGCGGAGTTGAGTGCGTAGGTCTGCAAGCGATGCGGTGAGAATCGAACTTCGCATTAGCGGCCGTCATCCCGGCCGAGCGCCGCGAGAGCCGGGATCCATTGACCGGCGCGGCCGGGCGCTGATTTCGCTATTCCGTTCCTGAAGATCGCCAAGACGAGGACCCGGCCGTGCTTGGCGATTTTCAAGTCAATGGGTCCCGGATAACCTGCGCTTCGCTCCGGTTTCCAGGATGACGGCGTCTGCGCTGGCGCCACACTTCTTCACCGCCACGCTCGCTTTTGCGCCTGGCCATTGTCAAAGAGCACTCCCTTGCGGGAGGCAGTTCGGGAAGCGGGGCGCGAGGCCGTGCCTTCCGATAATTGATTAGTGGCGCGACATTCGCGCCCCGCTCGGTGTTCTTGCCCCGCTCAGTCGCCTCGGCTTTCACCGCCAGCCGCCGCAAGGCCCGGGCTTGGGGGCTCATCACCCAGTGGGAGAACCGACCTCCCACCAGCCCGGCACCGGCGCTTCCCCCCGATGCCCGGTGCGCACCGGGGTCCCGTGGAAGATCGCGATGATGATGATACGGCAGGTGGAGAGGGCGTGGAAAAGCGATGGCGGCTATCCACGGTGGTTGCTGACAGATGGTGACAACAATCCGTGCCTTACGAAGCCAACCTTCCCCGTCTCATTCCTTCGCACCCCCCCCTCTGGCCCCTGCCGGCCATCTCCCCCACAAGGAGGGAGATCACGCCGTCATCGGCGCCCAGGCCAATCACTAACGTTGCCATCCGCAGCCCGGTAATCTGCAACTTTGCAGGATGGACGCTGTCGGTGACGCGACTAATCTCCCTCCTTGTGGAGGAGATGGCCGACAGGGGCCAGAGGGGGGTGCGAAGGAATGATACTGTGAAAGTCAGGAGCCAAGAAACAGATCGTGGAACACGTCTCCACGCCTCGCGAAGTACGGGGCGCGGAATGGGCTCATCGATCAGGCGTTTGTGCCGCCGTCGATAGTGAGGGCTGCACCGGTGACGAAGCGGCTTTGCGGACCGGCAAGCCATGCCACCAGGCTGGCAATGTCGTTTGGCGAGCCGAATTGCGGGATGGCCATCAGGCTGCGCTGATAGTCGGCGATATCACCTTCGGCCGGGTTCATGTCGGTCTCGGTCGAGCCAGGGTGGACGACATTGACGGTGATGCCGCGCGGCCCGAGATCGCGCGCCAGGCCCTTGGTCAGCCCGACCAGTGCCGCCTTGCTGGCCGAATAGAGGCTGATGCCTTCGAACGGCACGCGATCGGCGAGATTGCTGCCGATGGAGATGATCCGGCCGCCTTCGGCCATGACGCTTGCCGCTGCTTTCGAGGCGATGAAGGGCGCACGGAAATTGACGGCCATGGTTTCATCAAGCTGTTCCAGCGTCACCGTGTCAATGGTTCCGGCGTGCCAGATGCCGGCACTGTTGACCAGTATGTCGAGACGCCCGAAGGCCTGGACGGTCCTGGCGACGGCAGCTTCAACGGCTGTCGCATCGGCATTGTCGGCTTGGATCGCCATGGCGCGACGGCCGAGCTCTTCGATCTTCCTGACGATGGCTTCGGCCTTTTCAACTGAACGAACATAAGTCAGCGCGACGTCGGCGCCGGCGGCGGCGAGCCGCGTCGCAATGGCCGCGCCGATGCCGCGGCTGCCGCCAGTGACCAGTGCGACCTTGCCCCGGAGTTCGATCTGGGGGAGTTCGGTCGTATCGCGATGGGAGGACATGATCTATCTTTCTGTATTGGTCGATACAAAAAAGATGGCACCCTTGCCGAATGCGGTCAAGGTCTTTATGTACCGATCATAACAGAAAGGTTTTCGATGTCCCAGAAAGGACGGCCACGCAGCTTTGACCGCGATGCTGCCTTGCGCCAGGCGATGCGGGTGTTCTGGCAAAAGGGTTATGACGGCGCATCGCTGTCGGAACTGAAGACGGCGATGGGCATCAATTCGCCCAGCCTTTACGCCGCCTTTGGCTGCAAGGAAGCGCTGTTCCGCGAGGCGGTCGATCTCTATGGTGCGACGGAGGGGAGCGACATCTGGGGCGCCTTCGATCGCCCGGGCACTGTCCGGGAGGCGGTGGCGGATTTCCTGCGTGCTTCGGCAAGGGCCTTCAGCGAACCCGGCGATCCCAAGGGCTGCCTGATTGTGCTCGGCGCGCTCAATGTCAGCGAAACCAATATCGAGGTGTTCCGCGATCTCAGCGCTCGGCGCATGTCGAGTGCGCGCGACCTGGCCGGCCGGCTGAAACTGGCGGTGGAGCAGGGCGAATTGCCGGAGACTGTCGATTGCGAGGCGATTGCCGCGTTCTATCTCGCCGTCCAGCAGGGCATGTCGGTACAAGCACGGGACGGCGCCTCGCGCGAAGCCCTGCTCGCGGTCGCCAATGGTGCGATGGTCGCCTGGGATGGATTGACTTCCGGGACTTCAGGCTCCGGGAGACATGCCGTAGCCTGAAGTCCCAAAAGCATCTAGCCGTTGATCCGCTTCATGAATGCCATGGCGCCGAAGGGCGCACGGACTTTGCCTTCAGTGATGAAGTAGACAAACACGTCGCGCGGCTTGACCGGCGCCTCTGCAGTGGGATCGGCGCGGGGCAGGTCGGCGGGAGTGCCACCGGCAGACCAGATTTTCGCACGCTCGGTCCACTCGTCGAGGCCCTTTGACGTGTAGCAGTCGTGATTGTCGTCGCTGCCGGTCTGCAGCCGCGCATAGATAAAATCGCCCGTGACATCGGCGATAGCCGGATATTTGGCGTGGTCGGCATAAACGATGGCGACATTGTGCTTCCGGGCCAATGCGGCGAATTCCGGGACGACGAAGGAATCGTGCCGCACCTCGACCGCATGGCGTAGTTTCACGCCGTCCTGCTTTTCCGGCAGAAGCTTGAGGAAGGCACCAAAATCATCTTCGTCGAATTTCTTGGTCGGCGCGAACTGCCACAGGATCGGTCCGAGCTTCTCGCCAAGAGCTGCCACACCTGACCCCAAGAACCGCGCCATCGACTCGCCAGCCTCGCCGAGCACGCGGCGGTTGGTGACGAAGCGGTTGCCCTTGAGCGCATAGACAAAGCCGTCGGGGGCCTCGTTCGCCCATTTGAGGAAGGTCGGCTCCTTGAAGGACGAATAATAGGTGCCATTGACCTCGATGGTCGGCACCTGCTGAGTGGCAAACTGCAGCTGCTTCGCCTTGGACAGCTTTTCGGGATAGAACGTGCCTTCCCAGGGCTCGAACGTCCAGCCGCCCATGCCTGCACGGATTTTTCCGGTCATTGTTACCATCCCTACGAATACGTCGCCAAATGTCGGCCATTACTAGCCGAAGTCGCAGGGCAGGTCACAGATGCAGTTGCGCATGGCTACATCATACTGACAAAATTTCTGTATCCGCCGAAATGGACGGCCGAGCCACCATTGCCGAGCGCTTCAAAAGCTTGAATGAAGTTTTACGATTCATTTGCTGCTGATGGCTATGTATTTGTTCCAAGCTATCATAGCGCAAAGGATAAATACATTGTCCACGTCTGCAATAACAACTTCGATCCAGCACTCGCCACCTTTTTCACTTCAGGCACGCCTTGGCCTCGTCGCCGCAGCATTGGTCACTCTGCTGTGCCTGGTGACATTCGATGCTGTCGTCAACGATCGCACGCTGCTCGAAAAGGACAGGGGGGACTGGTCGATGGCAGGCTTGGTCAGGCCCATCGTGACATTCTTTGCGGCCTGCCTGCTCGTCCTTGGCTTGCGGCCCCACCCATCGACGGCGCGCCCGATTGAAAACCAATCGGGATTGCTCGGCGTGGCGTATGTCATGGGGGCAGTGCTGATGCTCACCACGGCAAGCGTGATTTTCGCACCTCAGATACTGTTTGAGATGGTGCGCGAAGGGCAGACGGTCAGCAACCTCACCGAGTTGGCCTTCCTGATCGCACTTGCCGGCCTCGGCGCTGCCGGATGGCGCGCGCGCCGCGACCGGGCACGGGTGTTCGGCGTTCCGGTGCCATTGATCTTCGTGGCGATGTTTGCCGTCACCTTCCTCATTCTCATGGAGGAAATGTCTTGGGGCCAGCATTGGATCGGCTGGTCGGCCGGGCCGATGTTCGAAGGCAACGCCCAGAACGAGACGAACCTGCACAATTTCGCCACCTACAGGTTCGAAGCCGCCTACTATTCGGCCGCGTTCGTGTTCTTCGTCGCCTTGCCGGCATTCTGGCCAACAAAGGTCAGTGGCTTGTGGCGGCAGGTGGAGGGGTTCGTTCCACCAAAACTGCTCGCGCTGGCGAGCCTGCCGCTGACCGGCTTTCTCTTCGAGGAATGGAGCATCGTACCCTATCAGGTCTGGTTCTTCATGGGATCGCTGATCGCCCTGCAACTGGCAGCCGAACTTCGCCACGAGCGGCCCGCGCTCCGGGCAGCCGGGCTGGTCATGGCGATGCTGCTTCCGGTTTCCCAGCTGGTTTTCGTCTTTGGCGGGCACCGCATGCTGGACGGCTACGAGTTGTCCGAGATCCGCGAACTGCTGATCCCCGCTATCATCGCTGCTTATGGCTGGTGGCTGTTTTCAAGCCGCGCCGACGCAGGCCGGTTGGCGGGGTGACCGGCAGGCTTGCCTTCAGCTGTGGTGGCAATTCGATCGTGTTCAGCTTGTTGCGTCGTTCATGCGCACTTCGAAAACCGGTTGCAAGATAAGATCAGTTAACTTATTTTGAAACCGGTTGCATTATGCAACCGCCATGACTGCGCCGGCGTGAGCAGAGGAAAATCCACGTTCGGAATGAACCAGCCCCGGACGGCTGCGTCGTCGACCATATGGCGTTTGAAGCTCACGCCACTTAATTGAGACATGCGAGGCAGCGTGCAAGATGTTGAAGGAGATGGAAGGATGAACGCCTACGCCTCAATCGCCATCACGCCGATCCTTGTTGCCGATTTGAACGTCGAGGGCGAGCGGATGCCAGTCTACGTGCACGTCATCAATCATCCCGATGCGCGCATACTGGTCGACACCGGCATGACGGAACTGCACCCGGCGGTAGTGGCCGCCTTCGATCCCTGCCTCTATCCACTGGACAAGCAAGACTTCGACCTCGCCAGCATCGACATCGTCGTCAACACGCACCTGCACGCCGACCATTGCGGCGGCAACCACCTCTTCGCCGGCAAGCCTATCTACGTCCAGCGTCGTGAGCTCAACGATGCGCACAGCGACGAGAACGAATACCCCATTCGCGAGTGGGTCGACGCGCCCGGCGTGCGGTATGTGCCGGTCGACGGCGAATTCGAGCTGCTTCCCGGGCTCAGGCTCGTCCCGGCGCCAGGCCACACAGCCGGCATGCAGGTCGTGGTGGTCGAGACTGGCGGGCGCCCGGTCGTCGTTGGCGGCGACGTGGCGGTTTGGTTCGGCGAACTCGACGAGCCGAGCAGCGAAGGCCAGCTGCGGGTGCTCGCGCTCGACCCCGAACTGGTCTGGCTCGCGCACGAGCACGAGCCGTGGCGCCCCCGCACCCTATAGGCGGGCGGGGCAGGCGCGCTAGTAGCTAGCGCAGCCGTAAGGCGCTGCGTAATCGCTATTCCGCCGCCTCGCGTTTCCTTCCCCCCGGGCGGCGCTCCAGAAGTTCCTTGAGGAACTGGCCGGTGTAGCTGCGCGGTTCGGCGACAATGTCTTCTGGCCGGCCTGAGGCCACCAGCTCGCCGCCGCCGTCGCCGCCCTCGGGCCCGAGGTCGAGCACCCAGTCGGCGGTCTTGATGACCTCGAGATTGTGCTCGATCACGACCACCGTGTTGCCCTGGTCGACCAGCTCGTGCAGCACTTCGAGAAGCTTGGCGATGTCGTGGAAGTGCAGGCCGGTGGTTGGTTCGTCGAGGATGTAGAGCGTCTTGCCGGTCGCCTTGCGCGACAATTCCTTGGCCAGCTTGATGCGCTGGGCTTCGCCGCCCGACAGCGTGTTGGCCTGCTGGCCGATATGGATATAGCCAAGCCCGACCTGGTTGAGCGTCATCAGCTTGTCGCGCACGACGGGCACCGCGGCGAAGAACTCGACGCCTTCCTCGACGGTCATGTCGAGAACGTCGGCGATCGACTTGCCCTTGAACAGCACGTCAAGGGTTTCGCGGTTGTAGCGCTTGCCGTGACAGACGTCGCAGGTGACGTAGACGTCGGGCAGGAAGTGCATCTCGATCTTGATGACGCCGTCGCCCTGGCAGGCCTCGCAGCGGCCGCCCTTGACGTTGAAGGAGAAGCGGCCCGGCTGATAGCCGCGCGCCTTGGCCTCCGGCAGCCCGGCGAACCAGTCGCGGATCGGGGTGAAGGCGCCGGTGTAGGTCGCCGGATTTGAGCGCGGCGTGCGGCCGATCGGCGACTGGTCGATGTCGATGACCTTGTCGAGGAATTCGAGGCCCTCGATGCGGTCGTGCTCGGCCGGGTGTTCGCGCGAGCCCATGATGCGGCGCGACGCCGCCTTGAACAGCGTCTCGATCAGGAAGGTCGACTTGCCGCCGCCCGACACGCCTGTCACGGCGGTGAAGGTGCCGAGCGGGATCTCGGCGGTGACGCCCTTCAGATTGTTGCCGCGCGCACCAACGACCTTGATGCGCCTGTTCTTCTTCAGTTCGCGCCGCACGGCCGGCATGGCGATCTCGAGTTCGCCCGACAGATATTTGCCGGTGATCGAGTTCGGATTGGCCATGACCTGCTGCGGCGTGCCTTCGGCGATGATGCTACCGCCATGGATGCCGGCGGCCGGGCCCATGTCGACGACATAGTCAGCCGTCAGGATCGCGTCTTCGTCATGCTCGACGACGATGACGGTGTTGCCGATGTCCCTGAGGTGGCGCAACGTGTCGAGCAGACGGGCATTGTCACGCTGGTGCAGGCCGATCGACGGCTCGTCGAGCACGTAGAGCACGCCAGTGAGGCCAGAGCCGATCTGCGACGCCAGGCGGATGCGCTGGCTTTCGCCGCCCGACAGCGTGCCGGAATTGCGCGACAGCGTCAGATATTCGAGGCCGACATCGTTGAGGAAGCGCAGCCGCTCGCGGATTTCCTTGAGGACGCGAACGGCGATCTCGTTCTGCTTGTCGTTGAGGGAAGCGGGCAGCGCCTCGAACCAGGCGTTGGCCTTGCGGATCGACTGCTCGGTGACTTCGCCGATGTGCTTGCCGGCGATCTTGACGGCCAGCGATTCCGGCTTGAGCCGATAGCCATTGCAGGCAGGGCAGGGCGTGGCCGACATGAAGCGCTCGATCTCCTCGCGCATCCAGGCGGATTCGGTCTCTTTCCAGCGGCGCTGGAGATTGGGGATGACGCCTTCGAAGGTCTTGGTTGTCTTGTAGGAGCGCAGGCCGTCGTCATAATTGAAGGTGATTTCCTTCGCGCCGGTACCGTGCAGGATCGCTTCTTGCGCTTCCACCGAAAGGTCGCGCCAGCGGTCGCCGATCTTGAAGCCATAGACCTTGCCGAGCGCTTCCAGCGTCTGGCTGTAATAGGGCGAGGTCGACTTGGCCCAGGGCGCAACAGCGCCTTCACGCAGCGAGACGTGGTCTTCCGGAACGATCAGTGCCGGGTCGATGGCACGCTGGTTGCCGAGGCCGTCGCAGGTAGGGCAGGCGCCGAACGGATTGTTGAAGGAAAACAGCCGTGGCTCGATCTCGGGGATGGTGAAACCCGACACCGGGCAGGCAAACTTCTCCGAGAAAAGAATGCGTTCGTGGGTTTCGTTAGCGGATTTGTTGACAGCGTCCACGCCGGTCTGGCTGGCGTCCAGCGGCTTGTCGGCGAACTCGGCGACAGCCAGGCCCTCGGCGAGCTTGAGCGCGGTCTCCATCGAATCGGCGAGACGGGTGGCAAGGTCGGGCCGCACGACGATACGGTCGACGACGACGTCGATGTCGTGCTTGTACTTCTTGTCGAGCGCAGGCGCTTCGCCGATCTCGTAGAAGGCGCCGTCGATCTTGACGCGCTGAAAGCCCTTCTTCTGAAGCTCGGCGAGTTCCTTTTTGTATTCGCCCTTTCGGCCACGAACGATGGGCGCCAGGATGAACAGGCGGGTGCCCTCTTCGAGCGCCAGCACGCGGTCGACCATCTGCGAAACCGTCTGGCTCTCGATCGGCAGGCCAGTGGCCGGGGAATAGGGCACGCCGACACGCGCAAACAGCAGGCGCATATAGTCGTAGATCTCGGTGACCGTGCCGACCGTCGAGCGCGGGTTCTTCGAGGTCGTCTTCTGCTCGATCGAGATCGCCGGCGACAGGCCGTCGATCTGGTCGACGTCGGGCTTCTGCATCATCTCGAGGAACTGGCGGGCATAGGCCGACAGGCTCTCGACATAACGGCGCTGGCCCTCGGCATAGATGGTGTCGAAGGCGAGCGAGGATTTGCCCGAGCCCGACAGGCCAGTCATGACGATCAGCCGGTCGCGTGGCAGGTCGAGATCGATGTTCTTGAGATTGTGTTCGCGCGCACCGCGAATGGAAATGTACTTGTGATCGGCCATTGCCGCGCCGCCGCCTCAAATCTGGAATTGCTCGGAGTGGCGGGTTTGCCCGACCATCCCCTCATGTAGGTATTTTCGCCGCCCGGTCGAGAGGCGTCGTCACCAAATGCGTTTAAGCGCCTTTGGCACGCAGGGGCAAGTGAAAAGAACAAAGGCCGAACGACCTCCTGACAACGGTATGGCAGGAGCATTGGCTGAGGCCGGACGTGGGAATCGGCCCTGCGATCACATCTTTTCCCCCTCTAACAATTGTAGTTGACGTAGCGGAATCGGAGATGCAAACTCCTGACGTCGCCTGATGCCGAGCCTCCTCTGAGGGCTCCTCACCATGCTACGGTCGGTCTGCGAGACGCCGCAGACACGCGAGTTGAGCAGCAGGCGAACAAACGGTGCAACTGACGTAGGAGCTAGGCATGACTCCACCGGACAGTCCCAAAAGGTTCCGCTAACAAGCCGGAGCCGCAGCAGGCGCAGGTGCCTGACTTTCCCTTAGTGCAAAGTTCTTGCAAACCGCGACCCGTTGATCCCCCTACAATTTGAAACCATTGGTCGGATCGTTGGCCAAGCCACGAAGCATCCGAGAGAGCAAGCCGGTAAACCACTCCCGGCAGTCAAGGGTATAACCCGACAACAGGCCCCGTGCGCTCCTGGGAGCGGCGGGGCCATTTTTTGGCCTACAGCGCCGCGCGTCCTCTTGGACGCGCAAGGACGCTGTAGCGCTTTGAATTGGTGCATGATCCTTTCCGAAAATCGATTCCGATTTTGGGGGTCATGCACTAGGAATTGTGCAGCGATTTCCTGCTGGCAATCCCTTGCGCAGCAGCCTTGCGATGCCATTCTGCGTTGCACAAGCCGTGGATGGGAGCGACGGCAAAGCCGGGGGAAGTTGTCATGACAGTTCGCCAGACAAGGCTGATCGGGTTGCTGGGCGGCATGAGCTGGGAATCCAGCGCGCTCTATTACCGGCTGCTGAACACTGCCGCGCATCGCCGCATGGGCGGGCATCACAATGCACGTTCGCTGATGTTCACACTCGACTTCGACGAGCTCAATGCGCTTGCCGCCCAGGGCGACTGGAAAAAAGTGGCGGCCGTGATTTCGGACGCGGCGCGCAGCCTGGAAAAGGCCGGTGCCGAATTCGCCATGCTGACGGCTGTCACGGCCCATACCGTTGCCGACCAGGTGGCGGAGGCGATCGGCATTCCGTTGCTGCATATCGTTGATCCGACAGGTGAAGCGATCCGCGCCAAGGGCCTCGCGCGCGTCGGGCTTTTGGGCACGCGTTATACGATGGAGCTGGGCTTTTTCACCGAGCGGATGCGGAAACAATTTGGCATCGAGGTGATCGTTCCGCCCGAGGACCAGCGCGCGGCGTTGCACCGGATCATCATAGATGAACTGACCCTTGGCGTGATCGAAGAAAAGTCGAAGCGGGCGCTTTGGCAGATCGCAAACGACTTAGGCGCCCTAGGTGCCCAGGCCGTCGTCGTCGCCTGCACCGAGCTGCCACTCTTGCTTGACATGGATGCCTATCCGATGCCGGCCTTCGACGTGGTGAAGCTGCATGCCGAGGCGGCGGTGGAGCGGGCGTTGGGGGAGAGCTGAGGCTGGCAACACTCACCAAAGTCACACACTGGATGGCGCTCGGCGCAAAACCCGAACATAATCAAGAAATGCTCGAGCCGTTGCTGAACGCACAAAGGGCGGCGTAAGGGCTCTGATTGGTAGGGGGCGCGCGATGGAAATTCGATCGTTACTGACGGAGTTGAACGACGCATTCAACGCGCATGATCTCGATCGCATTATGGCGTTTTTCGCCGACGACTGTATCCTGGAGATGCCAAGGGGAACCGCGCCATGGGGGGCGCGTTTCGAAGGCAAATCGAGCGTCCGAGAGGCCCTGGCATCGCGCTTTGAGGGCCTGCCTGATGTCCACTACGGCAACGGTGAGCACTTCGTGGATTCGACCGCCGACACTGGCATCTCGAAATGGACGCTGACTGGTACGACACGCGACGGGGTCCGAAAGGAAGTCCGAGGCTGTGACTTCTACACGTTTCGCGACGGGAAAGTGATCCGCAAGGACTCTTACTGGAAGATTGTGGAGTGAAGCGTGGGCCTGAGCCGGCGACATGCCGCGCCGCCCTGAACTTCTAGATCAAAGGGCACCCGTCAGACGGGCGGAGTGATCATCTCGGCATGTGGTGCTAGCTCGCAAGGCTGTTGTGCCAATGCTCTATGGCCTTGCAGAATTCACCCATGAACACTCCCGAGAATAGCGGGGCAGTCTCACCGTCTGGCGTGAACTCATAAAAGGCGTCTGATTCATCCGTGCCCCATGTACCCAGATATTCGCCGTCTGCGGTCACAACTGACCCGTCGTCACCCAAGTTGATCTTAAATCGCATGGCAGATGTGCTCGGTTAGAGGCAGCATGTCCGGAGGACATCGGTCGGGTTGTTCAGGGAAAGCCTATTGGGTCTTCGTTATCTCATAGCTCTTGTCGATAAGTGCGTAGATAGCGCTATCTTTGACCGAACCATCCAGGAGCACTGTGATCCAGTTCTCCTTGTTCATATGGTAGCCGGGAAAGATGCTTTTCCTGTCGATGAGCGAACCGATCAGCGCGGGGTCGCACTTCACATCCAGTATGTCGACAGTTCCTTCGCCTGCGATCCCCAGCTTCTGTTTAGGAACAATCAGCAAAGCAGCATACCATTTCGCATTGCTCTTATTCCGCAAAATGGCGTTGTTTGGAAATTTGGGCCAAAGGAACTCCGGCTCAGTTCCGTATTGTGTTTTCACATAGTTGAGGACCGTATTTAGACCGGGACTGTCGAATGCCATTTCTCATCTCCCTTTCAGAAGGCGTCGCACGACTAATTCAATCCCGCCTCATAGGTAATCAGACATGGCACTCACCGACAAGCAGCAGCGCTTCGTCGCCGAATGCCTCGCCGATCTGAACAGAGTGCGATACGCGCAAAGGTATGGCGTGCTGAGCCTTGGCGTACAGCGGCTCGGCGCTGGAAGCGGAGAAGGGGCCAGCCTGCCGACGCGAAATGATCGATGATGGTGGCTAAACAAGAAAGTCGAACAACGAAGCGAATTGGCCATTTTCGCTAGATCGCAATGTCAGTATTTCGCGGATCCGTTGCGACGGCGCGTGGTGGCGTCGCTTGGTTCCCTAGATGCTGCCCGATCAATTCAGAGCGGACGTCGATGAGATCGCCGCTGGATTTTGCTGCGTACATCAGCCTGTCGGCCTGGTCCAGAAGCGCGTCGAACGACACGCCAGCCGACGCTTCGGCCAGTCCGATCGCGGCACCGACCTGGATCAGGTTTTCGTCGATCGTGATGAGTTCCGCGATCGCTTTTGCCAAATCGAAGAAGCGGGCAAGCGAGAACGGGTCACCGGCCTCGTAGGAAGACACAATCCCGAACTCGTCGCCGCCAAGGCGGGCGACGAAATCCCCTTTGTTGCCCCACGCGACGAGCCTGCTGGCGATGACCTGAAGCAGCCGATCGCCTGTCGAATGTCCGAACCTGTCATTGACCCGCTTGAAGCGATTGAGGTCGATGTAAGCCAGGAACAGCCGGCTTTCCGACGACAAATTGGCCAATGCGCCGCGCAGGTGCGTTTCGAAGGAGGACCGGTTTTGGATGCCGGTCATCACATCGACTTGCGCGGCATGCAAGATCGCCTGCTCGAACGCCTTGCGTTCGGAGTTGTCGAGGAGGATCTCGATGTCGAAGCTCTCGCCGGCAATCCGTCGCCGCTGCGCACTTATGAGCGTCGGTATGATGCGCCCGCTCGAGTGCTGCATTTCCACTTCAGCGAGCTCGTAAAAGCCCTGGGTTTCAAGCAGCTTCATCCTCTCGCAGCGTGCCGGATCGTCGATCGAATAGGGCAGGTCGACCCCGAGAGGCTGTCCGTCAATCTCGTCCCATGTCCGTCCTATCATGCGGAGATAGGCCGGGTTCACCTTGATGTAGCGAGCGTTATGCTCGATCGTCGAAATCGAAAACGGCACCGGAGACAGCTCGAACAGATCTCGCAAAGCCGCATCGAGAACATCTTCTGAGATCATCACCCAACGGCCACCCGCTCGCACCACGATGACCAAATGGGTACCGCCGGCCTGTTAAATATCGCTGAATAGCCGGGAAACAGAAGCTGTGGCATAGTCGTTTTGTCGATTTGAACTGCTTGGCGACCGAAAACAGTGCTTCGCTGCTGGCGTGGTCACGCAGCATTGTTAGCGCGACAAACACCCTTCGACCTTGCGTGCATTCCAGGCGCATTTCGTTTTCCTGCGACGAGGGCGCATGCGACACTCCCTTGATGTCAGGCAATCAAGGGGAAGCAAAATGGCCAAACTGGTTGTGATGTACAAGACGCCGACGGATACCAAGGCGTTCGACAGGCACTATCTCGAAACGCACATTCCGATCGCAAAAACGATCCCGGGTCTTCGAAAATACGAAATCAGCCAAGGTCCAATTGCGACGCCGGACGGCCCCTCGGGCTATCATTTGGTCGCAACCCTGCATTTCGACGACCTCGCCGCCATTCAGCACGCTTTTGCGAGCCCCAACGGGCAAGCCGCAGCAAAGGACGTTCAAGGCTTCGCAACGGCCGGAGTTGACATGTTCTTGTTCGAAGATCGGGAAGTCTGATCCGCGGGAACTGCCCACGCCAGCGAATGCATGCATCAGGGACGCTTGCCATTTGTCGCCATTGACGCTAGAACAAAAAAGGAACAAAACTATTTGTGGACAGCATGTGCTTTTCCGCCGGCGGGGGCGCATGCATGTGGGCGATGGGCTAATGTGCGCCCTCACATTTTCTTGGAATTGGTTTCGGACGAGCGCGGAGCGGTGTCATGGCAGGTAGCGTCAACAAGGTCATTCTGGTCGGCAATCTGGGTGCTGACCCTGAAATCCGCCGGCTCAATTCCGGCGAGCCGGTGGTCAACCTGCGCATCGCGACATCGGAAAGCTGGCGCGACAAGAATTCCGGCGAGCGCAAGGAAAAGACCGAGTGGCATCAGGTCGTCATCTTCAACGACAACCTCGCCAAGGTCGCCGAGCAGTACCTGAAAAAGGGCATGAAGGTTTACATCGAAGGCCAGCTCCAGACCCGCAAATGGGAAAAGGACGGCATCGAACGCTACACCACCGAGATCGTGCTGCAGAAGTTCCGTGGCGAACTGCAGATGCTCGACGCGCGCGGCCAAGGTGGTGATGCCGGCTACAGCGGCGGCGGCGGTGGTGGCCAGGTCGGTTATGGCGGCGGCCAAGGTGGTGGTGGCTATGGCGGCGGTGGCGGCGGACGTGGTTCCGACTTCGGCCAGTCGAGCCCGACCGACGGCTACGGCGGCGGACGCGGCGGCTCAGGCGGCGGCGGTGGCCGCAGTGGCGGCCAGGGCGGCGGTTCGTCGCGCGATCTCGACGACGAAATCCCGTTTTGATGACAATCGCTCGGGTGTGCGATGGGCTTCAAGCTCATCGCACACCCGGCGAGCTTGGGCTGCTGGTGTAATGCGGTTGGCCGCCAGCCAGAGTGCATTTGCGGTCAAGCGCCTCTCGATTGGCGCGCGCGGTGAACGATATGTGGCGCCGGCAAGATAGCCGGCGGTTTTGACGGGGCATTCGGCATCTGGGCGGTGCCATCAGGGCTGTGTTTGACAGCCGCGCGGTTCTCGATTGGGCAACGATCCGTGGGGGCGTGTATGGTTGACGGATGGGCTTTAAGCGCGCGCAGCGCAAAGACGCTGTGCTCAGTTGTCGTTGGCTTTTTGACCTTGCTTGTGGCGTCGACAACGACGAGCCTGGCGCAGTCGAACGATCCCGTGCGGCCTCCGCTTGTCTCCAAACATCTCGGTGATCTCGATAAAATGGCTGAGCGGCGGGTGGTGTGGATCATCGTGCCGTTCAGCAAGACGATCTATTTCGTCGATCGGGGGCAGCAGTTCGGAACCGCCGTCGAGTTTGGCCGGGCGCTGGAACAGCAGCTCAACAAAGGCAAGAAGAAAGAGGTCGACAAGATCCGGGTCGGCTTTGTTCCCTTGCCGCGTGATCGCCTTTTGCCGGCGCTCAACGAAGGGCTCGGCGACATCGTCATGGCAAACCTCACTGTCACCGAGGCACGCCTGTCGCAGGTGGCTTTCACCGAACCGCTTTATGGCGAGGCGAGCGAAGTCCTTGTCACCGGTCCGGCAGCTCCTGCTATCGCGTCTGTCGCCGACCTCTCCGGGCAAGAGGTTCGGGTTCGGCTCTCCAGCAGCTATTCCGAGCATCTGGCAGCGTTGAACGCGGATTTCGAGAAGAATGGCCGCGCGCCCATTCAGATCAAGCCGATCGACGAGAACCTGGAAGATGAAGATCTGCTCGAGATGGTCAATGCCGGCCTGTTGAGCTGGACCGTCGTCGACAAGCACAAGGCCGATATCTGGGCGAAGGTTTTTACCGATATCGTGGTGCGATCCGACATCGTTGTTTCGGACCATGACCAGATCGCCTGGGCGATCCGCAAGGACAGCCCCAAGCTCAAATCCGTGCTCGACGATTTCATCAAGACGCATCGGATCGGAACCACTTTCGGCAATATCATCCGAAACAATTACTACAAGAGCGACAAGATGCTGAAGCGCGCCTATGCGCCGGCGGATGTCGAGACATTCAAGACGCTGGTCGAGATCTTCCGCAAGTATGGCGGAGCCTATTCCTTCGACTATCTGATGCTGATGGCGCAGGGCTACCAGGAATCGCAGCTCAATCAATCGTTGCGGAGCCCGCGCGGTGCGGTCGGCATCATGCAATTGCTGCCGTCGACCGCTGCAGACAAGTCGATCAACATCTTGGGCATCGACAAGGATGAGGACAGGAATGTCGAGGCGGGTTCCAAATACCTCCGCTACCTGATCGACACCTATGTCAATGACGAGGGTATCACGCCTCGGGATCGGGTGCTGCTGGCGTTTGCCGCCTACAATGCCGGTCCGGCGAATTTGCGGAAATTCCGATCCAAGGCAAAAGACATGGGGCTCGACCCGAATGTCTGGTTCGGCAATGTCGAGAATTCGGCAGCCGAGATCGTCGGCCGCGAAACCGTCCAGTATGTCAGCAACATCTACAAGTACTACGTCGCCTACGATCTTCTGGCCCAGCGCCTGGCGACGCAGAATGGCGGCAGCGCAAATGTCGAGAAACCGGCTTCGTCATCGAACTGAATTTGGATCGCAATCCGCATCATCGTAGCGGCCAACGTGACGCTGACCGTGGCCGCCGGGGCGGCAAGGGCAAAACATGACAATCCCGCAGACCAAGGCCGAGCTGCTCTCGGCCATCAACTCCAGCTACGACAGGCTGGCGCGGGATCTTGCGACCATACCAAAACATCTCGCCTCGGATGCGAAGCTGGAGGGACACGCAAAGGGCTCGATGATGAGTGTCCGCGACCTGGTCTCGTATCTCATTGGCTGGAACGAGCTGGTACTCAAATGGCATGCGCGCAAGCGTGCCGGAGAGACCGGCGACTTTCCGGAGACGGGATTCAAGTGGAACGAACTCGGGAAACTGGCGCAGAAGTTTTACGGCGACTATGCGGATCTGCCGTTCCCGACGCTGCTGGAGCGTCTTGCTGATACCAAGGCGCGGATCGTGGTGCTGGTGGAAAGCTACAGCGACACTGAGCTGTATGGATCGCCATGGTACGAGAAATACGCAATGGGCCGGATGATCCAGTTCAACAGCTCGGCGCCTTACGCGAATGCGCGCGGCCGGCTGCGCAAGTGGAAGAAGACGAAGGGGTTGGCCTGATCGGTTCGTCGGGATAGTCGTTTTAGGCAGGGCGATCGCGAAAGCCCATGGATCTGGACATGGCGATCGCCTTGGTGAAATCGTCTGTCTCGCGAGGCCAAGATTTCGTCCGATCGCAAGCTACATCGCCGCCAGTTCCTTGATGCCGTCGGCGACGAACTGCACCGCGAGTGCGGCGAGAATGACGCCGAGCAGGCGGGTCAGGATCGAACGGCCCGTCTGGCCGAGAAACTGGTCGATGCGCTCAGCCAGGATGAACACCAGGTAGGTCACCGCCAGGCAGGCAAGAATGATGAGCACAAGCGCCGCTTGCCCAGCCCATCCCTGGAACGAGCCGGAGAGCAGTACAGTGGCCGATATGGCGCCCGGGCCGGCGATCAGCGGAATGGCGAGCGGGAAGGCGGCGATGTTGTGGATATGGTCACGCGTGATCGCGACATCCGAGATCTTCTCCTTGCGGTCCTGGCGCTTTTCGAAAACCATCTCGAAGGCGATGAAGAACAGAAGGAAGCCGCCGGCCACGCGGAAGGCAGGCAACGTAATGCCGAAGACGGTGAGGATCGCCTTGCCGGCGACGGCGAAGATGGCAAGCACGACAAAGGCGATCACGCTTGCCCGCACCGAGACCTGCAGGCGCTGGTCGCGGTTCATGCCACGCGTCACCGCCAAAAACAGCGGCGCCAGGCCTGGCGGGTCGATGGTTACGAGGATGGTGACGAAGGCATTGAAAACAGTGTCGAAAAGCGGCATTCGGCATCTCCCCGGCGAAAGCAGGCTAACCCGAGCGCGTCCGCAGCGCCAGAGCCATTGCGCATGATTGATGTGCGATGCACGCGCAAAGGCCCAACAGAGCTGCCGGACTAACTGTCGCGGATCATGTCTCGGCGGCTATCCTTTTGATATCTAATCTCAAATCAACGTTGGAAAAGCGCGGCCAAAATTGGTCATTCGCAGGCCATTCCTATATAAGGAGCAAATGATTCCTAACATGCGTGATCAAAGTTGACCGACCAGAAATCACCGCGCGGACCTGACGGTCCCTCCGGCATCGAGCCGATTTCCATCATCGAGGAGATGCAGCGCTCCTATCTCGATTACGCCATGAGTGTGATCGTGAGCCGCGCGCTGCCCGACGTGCGCGACGGCATGAAGCCGGTGCATCGCCGCATCCTCTATGCCTCGCATGAGAGCGGCTACCACTGGAACCGCAAATATGTGAAGTCCGCGCGCCCTGTCGCCGACGTGATGGGTAAATATCACCCGCACGGCGACGCTTCGATCTATGACGCGTTGGTGCGCATGGCGCAGGATTGGTCGATGAGCGTGACGCTGATCGACGGGCAGGGCAATTTCGGTTCGATCGATGGCGATCCGCCCGCAGCGATGCGCTACACCGAAGCGCGCCTGACCAAAGTCGCGCACGAACTGCTCGAGGATATCGACAAGGATACTGTCGATTTCCAGGACACCTACGACGCCTCTGGTCAAGAGCCGCGGGTCCTGCCTGCACGGTTTCCAGCGCTTCTGGTCAATGGCGCGGGCGGCATCGCCGTTGGCATGGCCACCAATATCCCGCCGCACAATCTGGTCGAGATCTGCAACGGCACGATTGCCGTCATGGAAAACCCTGCAATCGACCTACCTGAGCTGATGGAGATCATTCCCGGTCCGGACTTCCCGACCGGCGCGCTGATCCTTGGACGCTCGGGCATCTACAATGCCTATTCGACCGGCCGTGGCTCGGTCATCATGCGCGGCAAGGTCAATATCGAGCAGCGGGCGGGCGACCGCGAGTCGATCATCATCACCGAAGTTCCCTATCAGGTGAACAAGGCGACGATGATCGAGAAGATGGCCGAACTGGTGCGCGACAAGCGCGTCGAAGGCATCTCCGATATCCGCGACGAGAGCGACCGCCAGGGCTACCGCGTTGTCATCGAGCTCAAGCGCGATGCCAATGCCGAGGTCATCCTCAATCAGCTCTATCGTTTCACCCCGCTGCAGACTTCGTTTGGCGCCAACATGGTGGCGCTCAATGGCGGCAAGCCGGAAGTGCTGACGCTGCTCGACATGCTGAAGGCGTTTGTTACCTTCCGCGAAGAGGTGATCAGCCGACGCACCAAGTTCCTGCTCAAGAAGGTGCGCGACCGCGCGCATGTCTTGGTCGGCCTGGCGATCGCCGTTGCCAATATCGACGAGGTCATCAAGCTGATCCGTGCCGCGCCCGATCCGCAGACGGCGCGCGAGCAGTTGATGACGCGGCGCTGGCCGGCATCCGATGTCGAGTCGCTGATCCAGCTGATCGAAGATCCGCGCCACCGCATCAATGAAGATGGCACGTATAATCTTTCGGAAGAGCAGGCCCGCGCCATTCTCGAGCTGCGCCTGCAGCGCCTGACGGCACTTGGCCGTGACGAAATCGCCGACGAACTGAACAAGATCGGCGCCGAGATCACCGACTATCTCGACATCCTGTCGTCACGCGCCCGCATCCAGCAGATCGTCAAGGACGAGTTGATTGCCGTGCGCGACGAGTTCGGCGTGCCGCGCCGCACGGAGATCACCGACGGCGGCGCCGACATGGACGACGAGGACCTGATCCCGCGCGAGGACATGGTCGTCACCGTCAGCCATTCCGGCTACATCAAGCGCGTGCCGCTGTCGCTCTACCGGGCGCAGCGCCGCGGCGGCAAGGGCCGCTCGGGCATGTCGACGAAGGACGAAGATTTCGTCACCCGCCTGTTCGTGGTCAACACGCATACGCCGGTGCTGTTCTTCTCCTCGCGTGGCATCGTCTACAAGGAAAAGGTCTGGCGCCTGCCGATCGGCAATCCGCAATCGCGTGGCAAGGCCTTGATCAACCTGCTGCCGCTCGAACAGGGCGAACGCATCACCACGATCATGCCGCTGCCCGAGGACGAGGCGCAATGGGCCGAACTCGACGTGATGTTCGCAACCACGCGCGGTACGGTGCGCCGTAACAAGCTTTCGGACTTCGTCCAGGTCAACCGCAATGGCAAGATCGCCATGAAGCTGGAGGAAGAAGGCGACGAGATCCTCGGCGTCGAAACCTGCACCGACAATGACGATGTGCTTTTGACCGCCGATTCCGGCCAGTGCATCCGCTTCCGCGTCGACGACGTGCGCGTGTTCCAGAGCCGTAATTCGGTTGGCGTGCGCGGCATCAGCATGGGCGAGGGCGACCGCGTCATCTCGATGGCCATCATCGAGCATGTCGAGGCGAGCCCGGCGGAACGCGCCGCCTATCTCAAGCGTTCGGTTGCCGAGCGGCGACTGGCTGCGGGCGCTGCTGCTGGAGAGGACGAAGAGATCGCGCTGACCAACGAGGAAGTCGGCGAAGAAGCCGACATCTCCGAAGAGCGCTATCAGTTCCTGAGCCAGCACGAGCAGTTTGTGCTGACTGTCACCGAATATGGCTATGGCAAGCGCTCGTCGTCCTACGATTTCCGCCTGACCAACCGCGGCGGCAAGGGCATTCGCGCCACCGACGTGTCGAAGGCAGCGGAAATCGGCAAGCTGATCGCGACCTTCCCGGTCGGCGGCGACGACCAGATCATGCTGGTGTCGGATGGCGGCCAAGTGATCCGTGTGCCGGTCGAGGGCATTCGCTTTGCCAGCCGCGCCACCAAGGGCGTGACCATCTTCAATACCGCTGATGGCGAGAAGGTGGTTTCGGTCGAGCGGATTTCTGAGCCGCAAGGCGAGGACGAGGCTGACGAAGCGTCCAATGGCGATGCCGCGGCGAGCGAAGAAAGCTGATCTTGGCCCACGCCAAACAGGCTTTCTGTTCAAGGCGTTAGGCAGGGATATTCAAGAAAAGAAAGAAGCGGCGCCGAGGCGCCGCTTTTGCCTGGAGGGGCAGAAACTGTTCAACGCGGCGTGCGCGGGTTGCGCCAGCCGGGAAGTTGGATGCGCGAGGTCTGCGCCTTGGTGCGAACGCGATGAGCCTCATGATGGAGGCTGAAAGCAGTGGCAACGAGCATGGCTACGGTCATGGCGGTGGCGAGCAAATAGATCATCATGGCGCTGTCCTCCTGCTCGAAACAACGGACGAAACGCCGTTTGGTTTCATCGACTATGGAGATGATCTATTCACATCCGCTTGAACTGATCCTGAAATTGCCGTTCATGGCGCATTCATTTCGTAAACCAATCGCCGGCCCCAAGCGGGGCACTTGGCGGCAAAGCGCGCTTCCACCTTCGGCGCCGATGTTCTAGAAGCAGCCTATGATTGATCGCATTGCCATCTATGCCGGGTCTTTCGACCCGCTCACCAACGGCCATCTCGACGTGCTCAAGGCGTCGCTGGCGGTCGCCGACGTCGTTTATGCTGCAATAGGCATTCACCCCGGCAAGAAGCCGCTGTTTTCGTTCGAAGAGCGCGTGGCGCTGATCGAGGAAGCGACGAAAGCCGAATTCGGCGAAGATGGCGGCCGCATCAAGGTCGTCGCCTTCGACGGGCTGGTGATCGATGCGGCGCACAAGCATGGCGCCTCGATCATGATCCGTGGCCTGCGCGACGGCACAGACCTCGACTACGAGATGCAGATGGCGGGCATGAACGAGACCATGGCGCCGGAACTGCAGACGGTTTTCCTGCCAGCGAGCCCTTCGGTTCGCACGATTACTGCCACACTTGTCCGCCAGATAGCCTCGATGGGCGGCGACATCCGTCCTTTTGTACCGGCGGCGGTCGCCGGTGCGCTTACGGCCAAATTCGCGAAATAATTTCGGAGTATCGGAAAATGCAGCTCAGGAAGCTTGCCTCGTCCTTCGTTGTCCTCGCCGGCCTGCTGGCCGGATCGGTTGCGGCCTTTGCCGCGGAGCCGGAGAACACCATGATCATTACGCTCAAGGGTGGCGACGTGACGGTGGCGCTGCGCCCCGACCTGGCGCCCAAGCATGTCGCCCAGATCAAGGAGCTGGTGCGTGAAGGCGCTTATGACAATGTCGCCTTCCACCGTGTCATCGACGGCTTCATGGCCCAGACCGGCGACGTTGAATTCGGCGACATGAAGGACGGCTACAACGCCGCCCGCGCCGGCACCGGCGGCTCGAAGCTGCCCGACCTGCCGGCTGAGTTCTCCAAGGAACACTTCAAGCGCGGCGTCGTCGGCATGGCGCGTTCGCAAGACCCGAATTCGGCGAACTCGCAGTTCTTCATCATGTTCGACACCGCATCCTCGCTCGACGGCGAATACACCATCGTCGGCGACGTCGAGAAGGGCATGGAATTTGTCGACGGCATCAAGAAGGGCAATGCGGCCGACAACGGGTCCGTCAGCGACCCAGACCGCATGATCAAGGTCCGCATCGCCGCGGACGCCAAGTAAACCTAAAACGAAAAGAGGATATTCATCATGGCCGAGATCAAGGATCGCGAAAACGCGCTGATCATGGAAACCACCAAGGGCAAAGTGGTCATCGAACTTCTGCCGGACCTGGCGCCCGGCCATGTCGGCCGCATCAAGGAACTGGCACGCGAAGGCGCATATGACGGCGTCGTGTTCCACCGCGTCATCGACGGCTTCATGGCTCAGACCGGCGACGTCAAATTCGGCAAGTCGGGTGGCAAGGACTTCAATCCCAGCCGCGCCGGCATGGGCGGTTCGGACAAGCCTGACCTGAAGGCCGAGTTCTCCAACATGAACCACGCCCGTGGCACCTGCTCGATGGCGCGTTCGCAGAACCCGAACTCGGCCAACTCGCAGTTCTTCATCTGCTTCGACGATGCCGGTTTCCTCAACCGCCAGTACACGGTGTGGGGCCAGGTCATCGAAGGCATGGAAAATGTCGACAAGATCAAGCGCGGCGAGCCGGTGCAGGATCCCGACAAGATCGTGTCGATGAAGGTCGCTGCGGATATCGCGGAGTAACATGACAATGACGGGCGTTCTCTGGTCGCTTCTCGGCGTGCTGGCGGGCGCCTTCATTGCCATTCAGGCACCGATCAATTCGCAGCTGGCGCGTGGGCTCGGTGTGCCCGTCGCGGCGGCTGCGATTTCGTTTCTCGCCGGCGCCATCGTGCTTGGCATCGTCACCTTGGTGACCACGCGTGCGCAGGGTGTTGCCATCGACTGGCGCGCGCCCGCGCCCTGGCTGTTCGTGGCCGGCGGCGCGCTCGGCGCGGTCTATGTCACGAGTTCGGTGCTTTTGACCCCGCGCATCGGCGCTGCGGCACTGATGGCATTCCTGGTTGCGGGGCAGCTGCTCGCCGGAATGCTTGTCGACAAAGCCGGCTATCTTGGCGTGGCCGTCCGCGAAATTTCCATGGGCCGCATCGTCGGTGCCATGCTTTTGCTCGCTGGAGCAATGATGATCCGTATCTACTGATGCGTGTTGACCTTTTCGATTTCGAGCTTCCCGAAGAACGGATCGCGCTGCGCCCGGCCGAACCGCGCGATTCCGCGCGCATGCTGGTGGTGCGGCCAAAGGAACAGCTCGCTGACCTGAGCGTAGTCGACCTGCCGTCACTGCTTGAACCAGGCGACGTGCTGGTGCTCAACGACACGCGCGTGATCCCGGCACAACTCAAGGGCACACGCGTGCGCGGCGAGGCCTCGGCCCATGTCGACGCAACGCTACATATGCGCGTCGGCCCCGACCGCTGGCTCGCCTTCATGCGGCCCGGCAAGCGGGTTGCCGTCGGCGACCGCATTCATTTCGGCCATAGCGGCGAGGTCTGCGCCATCGGCCAGCTCGACGCCACGGTGATCGAGAAGGGCGAGGCGGGCGAGGCGCTGCTGGCCTTCGATTTCTCCGGTGCCGCACTCGACGAGGCGCTGCACGCGGTAGGACACATTCCGCTGCCGCCCTATATCGCTTCGAAACGTCCCGACGATGCACGCGACCGTGAGGACTATCAGACAGTCTATGCCAGGGAGGAGGGCGCTGTCGCGGCCCCTACCGCCGGGCTGCATTTTACGCCCGAGCTGTTTGCCCAGCTGGACGCCAAGGGTGTCCAAAAGCAGTTCGTGACGCTGCATGTCGGCGCCGGCACCTTCCTGCCGGTCAAGGCCGACGATACGGCCGCACACAAGATGCATTCGGAGATCGGCCATGTCTCCGAGGAAACCGCACGCGCGCTCAACGCCGCCAGGGCACGGGGCAACCGCATCGTGGCTGTCGGCACCACCTCGCTTCGGCTGATGGAGAGTGCGGCGCGCGCCGACGGCACCATCGACGCGTGGTCGGGACCGACCGACATCTTCATCACGCCCGGCTACCGCTTCAAGTTCGTCGATGCGCTGATGACCAATTTCCATTTGCCGCGCTCGACCTTGTTCATGCTCGTTTCGGCCTTTGCGGGGCTGGAACGGATGCAGAGCGTCTATGCCCACGCCATTTCCAGCGGCTACCGCTTTTATTCCTATGGCGATGCCAGCCTGCTGTTCAGGAACGACCGATGAGTGAAGAGTTCAAGTTCAACGTGCTTGCCACCGACGGCAAGGCGCGGCGCGGCGAGATCACCATGCCGCGCGGTACAATCCGCACGCCGGCCTTCATGCCAGTCGGCACCGGCGGCACGGTCAAGGCGATGTATATGGACCAGGTGCGCGGCGTCGGCGCCGACATCATCCTGGGCAACACCTATCATTTGATGCTTAGGCCAGGTGCCGAGCGGGTGGCCCGGCTTGGCGGCCTGCACGATTTCGCCCGCTGGCCGTATCCGATCCTGACCGATTCCGGCGGTTTCCAGGTGATGTCGCTGTCCAAGCTGCGCAAACTCAGCGAAAAGGGCGTTACCTTCCGCTCGCATATCGATGGCGCTGCCTACGAGATGTCGCCGGAACGCTCGATCGAGATCCAGGACCTGCTTGATTCCGACATCCAGATGCAGCTCGACGAGTGCACCGCATTGCCCGCAACGCCGAAGGAAATCGAGCGCGCGATGGAGCTTTCGCTGCGCTGGGCCGAGCGCTGCAAGACAGCCTTTGGCGACCAGCCGGGCAAGGCGATGTTCGGCATCGTCCAGGGCGGCGACATTCCTGACATGCGCGTGCGTTCGGCGCAGGCGCTTAAGGGCCTCGACCTCAAGGGCTATGCTGTGGGCGGCCTGGCCGTCGGCGAGCCGCAGGCGGTCATGCTCGATATGCTCGACATCACTTGCCCGGAACTGCCTGCGGAAAAGCCGCGCTACCTGATGGGTGTCGGCACGCCCGACGACATCATCAAATCGGTGGCGCGCGGCATCGACATGTTCGACTGCGTCATGCCGACCCGCGCAGGCCGCCACGGCCTGGCCTACACCCGTCGCGGCAAGGTCAATCTGCGCAACGCACGCCATGCCGACGACCCGCGTCCGCTGGACGAGGAAAGCGATTGCCCGGCCGCCCGCGACTACTCCCGCGCCTATCTGCATCATCTGGTGAAGTCGGGCGAGTCGCTGGGCGCCATGCTTTTGACCTGGAACAACCTGTCCTACTACCAGCAGCTCATGAGCGAGATCCGCGCGGCGATCGAGGCCGGGCAGTTCGTCGATCGTTCGGCGGAGATCACCGAAGGCTGGGCACGAGGCGATTTGCCGGTACATCCCACGCGCTGAGGTAAGCGGAGGCGAATTCGCCCTTCAGCGGGAGCCCGTGAGCAGCTACATTGGCTGGATGTCACAGGGGCGCCAAATGATTGCAACGTTGCGAATTCCGACCTTTGAGGACGTACGAGCCGCGCAGGCGCGCATATCAGGCGAGGCGCATCGCACGCCTGTGCTGACCTCGCGCACCGCTAATGCGATGGCGGGCGGCGAACTGTTCTTCAAGGCCGAGAATCTGCAGCGGGCAGGCGCGTTCAAGTTCCGTGGCGCCTACAACGCCGTTTCCGCGCTCGATGCGGATGCGCGCCGGAAGGGCGTCGTCGCCTATTCGTCCGGCAACCATGCCCAGGCGCTCGCCTATGCGGCGACGCTGCTTGGCGCACCGTCCGTGATCGTGATGCCCAAGGATGCGCCCGAGATCAAGGTTGCGGCGACCAGGGGCTATGGCGCGGAGGTCGTGTTCTTCGACCGCTACAAGGATGACCGCGAGGCGATCGCGCGCGGAATCTCCGAGGAGCGCGGCATGGCGATGATCCCGCCCTTCGATCATCCTGACATCATCGCCGGCCAGGGCACGGCGGCGTTGGAATTGATCGAGGACGCCGGGCCGCTCGATATCCTTCTTGCGCCGCTGGGCGGCGGCGGACTGCTTGCCGGCTGCGCCCTCAGCGCCAAGGCGCTGGCGCCAAGCTGCCGCGTCATCGGCGTCGAACCGGAGGCCGGCAATGACGGCCAGCAGTCGCTGCACAAGGGCGAGGTGGTTCGCATCGCACCGCCCAAGTCGATCGCCGATGGGGCGCTGACGACGTTCGTCGGCGACCACAATTTCCCGATTCTGCAGGCCAAGGTCGACGACATCGTCACCGTCAGCGACGCGCAACTGGTGTCGACGATGCGTTTCTTTGCCGAACGCATGAAGGTCATCGTCGAGCCGACAGGCTGCCTGGGTGCTGCTGCGGCGCTCAACGGTGTCGTCGACTGCGCGGGAAAGCGCGTCGGCATCGTGCTCAGCGGCGGCAATGTCGATCTAAAGGCATTGAGCGGGTTTTTCGCTGGTTCCTGAGATCAGAGGCGGCGCACGCAGTGTTCCTTGGCGCAAGGCGTGGTGTCGGCGCCACAGGCACAACGCAAAGCTCTCGAGCTGAAGAATTCGCTGCTGGACTGAGCAAGCAATTCCGTCTTATGGCGCTGGTCATGCTTGACCTCGCGAAGGTCGGTGGCAATTGCTGAAAGTCGGTAAGGGGCGCACGTGTGAACAACAGATACGGAACGCTTGCCTCCTGGGTCTACAATCTCGACAAGCCGGTGGGCCGCTCTTTCGGCGACATCGAATATTATCGTGAACGTCTTTCGGGCTGCGCAGGTCCTGTGCTCGAGCCTGCCGTCGGCAATGGCCGGTTCTTCGTTCCGATGCTTGAGGCGGGCATTGATATCAAGGGGTTTGATCCGTCCGAAGAAATGCTTGGCTACTGCCGCACGGCTTGTGAGGAGCGCTCGCTCGACGTCGAGCGGGTCAGTCGCGCGACGTTCGAAGACTTCGACCATGAGCGCAGCTTGGCGGCCATCGTCGTACCACTGGGCTCGTTCCAGCTGATCACCGATGTGGCTGCGGCCAAATCGGTGTTGCGGCGGTTCTTCCAGCACTTGGCGCCGGGTGGACGGCTGATGATCGATCTCGACGCTATCGGCGGCTTCCTGGGTGAAGGTGGCCGGGTGCGCAGCTGGACGACCGAGGATGGCGATCTGCTGACGCTGACCGACACGCGCGTTTCCACCGACTACATCGCGCAAACGACGGTGACGCATCTGCGCTACGAGTTGTGGAAGGACACCAAGCTCGCCGATACCGAGCTGGAACTGTTCAGCCTGCGCTGGTGGGGCGTCGAGGAGTTTGCCATGGCGCTGCGCGAGGCGGGTTTCGTCGACGTTGTCGCCTCAGGCAACTATCAATATGGCCGCGCGCCACAAAAGGACGACGAAACCATCAGCTTCGAGGCGCGTCGTCCGGTCGAGCGCTAGGTACTCAGCGAGTTCGCTGCGCGCAAGCTGACGCCGGTGATGCGCCAGACGCCGTCGGGCTGCAGTTCGAGCGTGTAGACGGCCTCATAATCCTTGCCGTCCGCACCGACGATGATCACCTGCTGGATGATCGCAGACGGGCTCGTTTCCTTGGACTTGCCGAAGGAAAAACTCTGCGGCTTGTGTACCGGCTTGTAGGCCCCGACGACCATGCTCATGAAGGTGTCGAGTGTGGGGAAGATGCGCTTCACATTGGGCGCGGCGTAGCCATAGGCGCCGGCATCGTCGCCCGTGCGAAATGCATGGAACTGGCCGGAGATGCTGTCCTGCGCCGCCTTGGTCTCGGCATCGCCGGCAAGCGCTGGCAAGGCGAAAAACAGCGAAACAACAATGATTGCCGCACAGCGCATCATGACGTCTCCCACGTCGTGGCGGGCCATTGGCCGGTGCCACCATCACATTGTATCATACGCAAGCGGTGCGGCTGCGGTTTCAGGCGAATGCGCGATTTGTCTCTGGAACGTTGCCAGGCATTGGCTTGAAAGCGCTGGTGGGTTCTGCGACAAGACCGGCAACAAGGGCAAGCCCGGAACGGATGACGCGATGAAGACCTTTTTCGTGCAGATCAAATGCGAACTCGGCAAGGCCTATGAGGTGGCGAGTGCGCTGGCGGATGCCGAGATAGCTTCGGAGATCTATTCGACGGCTGGCAATTTCGACCTCCTGGTGAAGTTCTATGTCGACGACGAGGAAGACATCGGCCACTTCGTCAACGAAAAGGTCCATGCCATCGGCAATATCAGGGACACGTTCACGACCGTGACCTTCCGCGCGTTCTGAGCGCGGAAAGGGCAGGGACGCGCCCAAATCCCCGCCTTTTTGCCGAAACATTGGGCAATTTCTCGAATATGAAGCCGGCTGCGCCTGAAACCGGCGATTGCGCTTGATTTTCTCCCATGAGGTCATTTCACTGACCACATGGGGAGTTAGCCAGTGGTCGCGTTCGATGAAATGCTCCCGGCCGAAGCCGGATTGAGAAAACCCTACGAAGCCTATGACAGCTGGCTGAAAAACCAGGACCCCGCACGGCTAACCGAAAAGATGCGCGATGCCGAGCGCGTGTTCCGCAAGACCGGCATCACCTTTGCCGTCTATGGCGAACAGGATGCTTCTGAACGGCTGATCCCCTTCGACATCGTGCCGCGGATTATTTCCGGCAATGAGTGGCGGCGGCTGACGCAAGGCATCGAGCAACGCGTGCAGGCGCTCAACGCCTTTCTCGACGACATCTATCACCGCCAGGAGATTTTGCGCGCCGGGCGTGTGCCGCGCGAGCTGATCGCCACCAATGAAGCCTTTTTGCCCGAGATGATCGGCGTCAGGCCGCCGGCGGGTGTCTACACCCACATCATCGGCGTCGATGTCGTGCGTATCTCGGAAAACGAGTTCTACGTGCTCGAAGACAATGCGCGCACGCCATCGGGGGTCTCCTACATGCTGGAGAACCGCGAGACGATGCTGCAGCTCTTTCCCGAGCTGTTCCAGCGTATCAAGGTGCACCCCGTCGAGAACTATCCGCAACTTCTGCGCCAGTCACTGTCGGCGGTGCGGCCGAACGGGGTGAGCGGTGCGCCGACGATCGCGGTGCTGACACCGGGCAGTTTCAACTCTGCCTATTTCGAGCACGCATTTTTGGCCGACCAGATGGGCGTGCAGCTTGTCGAGGGACAGGACCTGCGCGTTGTCGACGGGCGCGTGGCGATGCGCACCACCGAGGGATACAAGCAGATCGACGTGCTCTACCGCCGCGTCGACGACGCCTATCTCGATCCGCTGACCTTCAAGCCGGATTCGGCCCTTGGCGTGCCCGGCATCATGGACGTCTACCGCGCCGGCAACATCACCATTGCCAATGCACCGGGCACCGGCATCGCCGACGACAAGGCGATTTACTCCTACATGCCCGAGATCATCGAGTTCTACACCGGGCGCAAGCCAATCCTGGGCAATATCCCGACCTGGCGCTGCTCCGAGCCCGACAGCCTGAAATATGTCCAGGAGCACCTCACCGAGCTGGTGGTCAAGGAAGTGCACGGCTCGGGCGGCTACGGCATGCTGGTCGGGCCGGCTGCCTCCAAGAAGGAATGCGAGGAGTTCTCGAAAAAACTCGCGGCGCGGCCTTCCAACTACATCGCCCAGCCGACGCTGTCGCTGTCGACCTGCCCGATCCTGACCGAGAAGGGGCTTGCGCCACGCCATGTCGATCTCAGGCCGTTCGTGCTGGTTTCCGACCGTATTCGCATCGTGCCAGGCGGCCTGACACGGGTAGCGCTCAAGGAAGGCTCTCTGGTGGTAAACTCGTCGCAAGGCGGCGGCACGAAAGATACCTGGGTTTTGGACGACTGAGGGGACGCTGACAGTTCAT
This sequence comes from Aminobacter sp. 01T433, assembly GCF_056398585.1. Lineage (NCBI taxonomy): Bacteria > Pseudomonadati > Pseudomonadota > Alphaproteobacteria > Hyphomicrobiales > Phyllobacteriaceae > Aminobacter > Aminobacter sp. 01T433. The sequence goes on along the minus strand of NZ_JBFTPR010000017.1, from coordinate 65,246 downwards.
GCTTCTGGGACGCACCGCCAACGGCCTCTACTGGATGAACCGCTACATCGAGCGGACCGAGAATATGGCACGGCTGATCGATGCCGGCCTGCGCATGGCGCTGACCCGCAGCCAGGATGCCTCGGAGGAATGGAACTCGGTGCTGCTTTCGGCCGGAGCCGCCAGTGCGTTCGCCGCCAAACACAGCGACTACACGGCAGAAAACGTCGCCGATTTCCTTTTACGCGACATGTCGAACCCGTCGAGCGCGGTCGCGGCCATCGAAACGGCCCGCAACAATGCCCGCATGGTGCGCACAGCGCTAACCCGAGAAACCTGGGAGAGCATCAACGAAGCCTGGATGTCGCTGAAGCGCATGCTGGCATCTCCGATCGACCAGCGCGAACTGCCCGGCGTGCTCGACGCGATCAAGCGCGAGACAGCACTCATCCGCGGCTCGTTCTACGGCACCATGCTGCGCAACGAGATCTTCGATTTCGCCCAGCTCGGCACCTATGTCGAACGCGCCGACAACACCGCGCGCATCCTCGACGTCAAATACTACGTGCTGCTGCCGTCGGTTTCGTGGGTGGGCTCGTCGCTCGACAACTACCAGTGGGAGTCGATCTTGCGGTCGGTTGCGGCGCACAGGTCCTATCGATGGGTCTATGAGGCCGAATACAAGCCGGCCAACATTGCCGAATATCTGATGCTCAATGCGCGCATGCCCCGTTCGCTGGCCTTCAGCTACCGTTTCCTCGCCGAGCATCTCAAATATCTCGGTGAGGACTATGGCGCCAAGCACCCCGCGCAAGAGATCGCCGAACGAACCTATGCCAGGCTGCGCGGCACCGAGATCAAGGACATTTTCGAAACCGGCCTGCACGAGTTCCTGGCCGACTTCATTCAGGACAACAACCGGCTCGGCGATCAGGTCGCCCAGGATTTCGGCTTCTATTGATCGGATAGGAAGATGCGGCTCAAGGTCAGCCACCGCACCGAGTACAATTACGACGAGCCGATCCGCTATGGCCTGCAGCGTGTGCGCCTGTGGCCGGTGAGTGGACCGGCGCAAACGGTGCTGACCTGGACGTTGCGGATCGAAGGCGCGCGTGAGGAAGTGCGATTTCTAGACCAGTTCGGCAATGACACCCGACTGCTCAGCATCGACGGTGAGCCGCACACGATCAGCATCGTCGCCGAAGGCGAGGTGGAGACCAACGAAACCACAGGCATTTCGGGGCCGCATCGTGGCTTTGCGCCACTGTGGCTGTTCGAGCACCAGACACCGCTGACCGCCCCGGGTGCAGCGATCCGCGACCTTGCGGCTGATATCGGGGAGGGTGGCGAACTGGAGCGGCTGCACGCCTTGATGGCGACGATCCAGCAACGCGTGGCCTACGTGACCGGCACGACCGACTCCCGCACGACCGCCGAAGAGGCGCTTGAGAAAGGTACGGGCGTTTGCCAGGACCATGCTCATGTCTTTGCCGCCTCGGCCCGGCTGCTCGGATTTCCGGCGCGCTACGTCAGCGGCTATCTGATGATGAACGATACGATCGAACAGGTGGCGAGCCACGCCTGGGCGGAGGCCTATGTCAGCGGCCTGGGCTGGGTCGGCTTCGACGCTGCCAACGGCGTGTCGCCCGATGGACGCTATGTGCGCGTGGCTGTGGGGCGCGACTATCGCGAGGCGATGCCGATTTCGGGCATTCTGATCGGGAACGCCCAGGAACGGCTTGCAGTCCACATCACCGTAGAGCAGTAATCCGGCATAGAAGCGTTCGCCGGACTGGAATCGATGACCTATTGCGTCGGCCTGAAGATTGATCGCGGCCTGGTGTTCATGTCGGACACGCGGACCAATGCCGGGGTCGACAGCATCTCGACCTTCCGCAAGATGCGGATATGGGAACTGCCGGGCGAGCGCGTGGTCGTCTTGATGTCTGCAGGCAATCTGGCCACTACCCAGGCCGTGGTCAGCCTGCTCGACGAACGGACGAAGGCAAAGGCCGAACGCGCGCCGACGCTGCTCGAAGCACCGTCGATGTACCAGATCGCGCGGCTGGTCGGCGACACGGTCAAGGAAGTGATCGCCCAATCCGCACTGGGCGGCCAGACGGCGGATTCGGCATTCAACGCCTCGTTCATCCTCGGCGGCCAGATCAAGGGCAGCGAGCCCAGGCTGTTCATGATCTATCCCGAGGGCAATTTCATCGAATGCAGCGACGACACGCCGTTCTTCCAGATCGGCGAGACCAAATACGGCAAGCCGATCATCGTGCGCGCTTATGACAAGACGATGAGTTTTGCCGAGACGGTCAAGCTGCTTTTGGTGTCGTTTGATTCGACGTTGAAATCGAACCTGTCGGTCGGGCTGCCGCTCGACCTGGCATTCTACGAAAAAGACAGCTTCAAGATTGGTTTGAAAAAGCGCATCGGCGCCGACGATCCCTACTACAGGAGCGTGTCGGAGGGCTGGTCCGACGCGCTGAAGGCGGCGTTTCAAAGTCTGCCTGATTTCATCGAATAGGCCCTGCAAACGCGCATCGGAGGACGACCATGGACAACAACGAGTTTCGTCATTGGTCGGTGAAGGCGGCCGAATGGGGCGCTGACTACCGCGTCGGATTGCGCGACCGACCGGTGCGGCCGGATATCGAGCCAGGCACGATTTTCGGCGCGATCGCCGCCAGCCCGCCCGAAGAAGCGGAACCAATGGAGGATATCTTCGCCGAATTCGAGGCGACGATCGTGCCAGGCATGACGCATTGGCAGCATCCGCGGTTTTTTGCCTACTTTCCAGCCAACGCAGCGCCAGTTTCAGTGGTGGCGGAATACCTCGTCAGCGCCATGGCAGCGCAGTGCATGCTCTGGCAGACCTCGCCTGCGGCGACGGAGTTGGAAACCCGGGTCGTCGACTGGATGCGCCAGGCGCTCGGCCTGCCTGACGATTTCACCGGCGTCATTCAGGATTCAGCTTCCTCGGCAACGCTCGCGGCGGTGCTGACCATGCGCGAACGCGCGCTCGACTGGCAGGGCAACAAATCAGGGCTTTCGGGCGGACCGCGGCTACGGATCTATTGTTCGGAGCACGTGCACACCTCCATCGACCGCGCCATCTGGGTCGCCGGCATCGGCGAGGAAAACCTGGTGCGCATTCCAACCGGCGGACGCTTTCGCGCCATGTCGGCGACGGCACTCGAGGCGGCAATCGTTGAAGACCGCAAGCAAGGTTTTCTGCCGGCCGGGATAATCGCTTGTGTCGGTGGTACCAGCGTCGGCGGGACCGACGACATCGGAGCTGTCGTGGATGTTGCCAGGCGCCACGGCCTCTACACCCATGTCGATGCGGCCTGGGCAGGTTCGGCGATGATCTGCCCGGAGTTCCGCCACTTCTGGGCCGGTGTCGAGGGGGCAGATTCGATCGTCTTCAATCCGCACAAATGGCTTGGCGCGCAGTTCGACTGCTCGATCCAGTTCATCCGCGATCCTGAAAGCCTGGTGCGGACGCTGGCCATTCGGCCGGAGTTTTTGAAGACCCAAGGCCGCGACGGCATCACCAATTATTCCGAATGGTCGGTGCCGCTCGGCCGGCGGTTCAGGGCGCTTAAGCTGTGGTTCCTGCTGCGCGCGCATGGGCTGGAAGGCTTGCGGGCGATGATCCGCAACCATGTGTCGTGGAGCGGGAAGCTGGCCGAACGGCTGGGCCGCGAGCCTGATTTCGAGATCACCAGCGAGCCGATGCTGTCGCTGTTTTCCTTCCGCCACGTGGCCGCAGGCGTTGCCGATCTCGACGAGCACAATCTCGCGCTGGTCGAAGCGATCAACCGCGATGGGCGCATCTACCTGACCCAGACACGCCTCGATGGCCGCGCCGTGATCCGCTTCCAGGCGGGGCAGTTCGAATCAACAGAGGCCGATATCGACCATGCCTTTAAGGTGATCACCGAGCTCGCCCGCACCACAAGGTAGAAGCACGGCGCTTCGATATGGCTTTCGAAGTGCCTTTTCACTGCTTTCGTTTTCCCTTATCCTTGGGAAAAACGAAATTCGGGGAATGCCAAAATGTATCTTTCGCCGCGCCAGTCCGAAATCATCCAACTCGCCAAGGACAATGGGCGCGTGCTGGTCGACGATCTGGCAACGCATTTCCAGGTCACACCGCAGACCATCCGCAAGGATCTCAACGACCTGTGCGACCAGCGCCTGCTGAGCCGCATCCATGGCGGCGCGCTGTTTCCCTCAGGTATCGAGAACCTGGAATACGAGGCGCGGCGCAAGATCGCCGCCGACGAAAAGGACGCCATTGGCCAGGCGGCCGCGCGCCTCATCCCCGACAATGCGTCTTTGTTCGTCAATATCGGCACGACGACGGAAGCCGTCGGCAAGGCGCTTCTCGACCACAAGGGGCTGATGGTCATCACCAACAACATCAATGTTGCCAACAGGATGCGGGTTTATCCTGATATGGAGGTGGTGATCGCGGGCGGGGTGGTGCGCGGTTCGGACGGTGGCATCGTCGGCGAAGCGGCGGTCGATTTCATCCGCCAGTTCAAGGTCGACTATGCCGTGATCGGCGCGTCGGCGATCGACCATGACGGCGCGCTGCTCGATTTCGATTTTCGCGAAGTGAAGGTGGCGCAGGCGATCATCGCCAATGCGCGCCATGTCATTTTGGTTTCGGACCGGACCAAATTTGAACGCACCGCACCGGTTCGTATCGCCCATCTGTCGCAGATGGACACCTTCATCACCGACCATTGCGACATTCCGAGCATTCGCAAGATCTGCGCGGAATCGGACGTCCAGCTCGTCGAAACGAAAAGACCCGCGTCGGAGTGAACGCGGGTCTGATGGAGCCGTAAGCCCTTGCCTAGTAGGGCGAGCGGCACTGCTGGCGTGGGCCGCTGTTGGGCTGGAAGGTGTTGTCCGAGGCCCGATAGGACCGGTAGCGGTCATAGCACCACTGGACATGCGCATTGCCGCTGGGTTGGACATATGTCGGCTGGCTAGCGATCGCGCTGCCGACAATGGCGCCGCCGACAAAGGCACCGGCCGGGTACCACCAGCCATTGTAGTGACGATAGCCCGGACGGTAGTCGCGATACCCATGATAACCGTTGTAATATGCACCCCGGGCTACGGGATGAATATGGGCGTTGGGGTGATAGCGTACGTTCGGATGATAGCGGACGTTAGGATGGTAGTGGACATTGGGGTGGTAGCGGACGTTGGGGTGGACGTGAACCGGTCGATGCACATATCCATGATAAGCAACATTTTCGATCACAGGGTCGCGCTTCGGCGGCATGGGAAAATAGACCGTGGCGGCAACAGGGACCGCGCTCGCTAGCGCAAACGACGCGGCGATGGCGGTTGCCATCAATCCTGAAATCACCTTGTTCATCGTTGTCTCCTCACAGGGCCTAAGTCCCTTGCCCAATCAACGGTCAGGCTGGGGCGTTTGTTCCTGCAACGCCGTGGCGGAGGCCGTATCCTTCAAGGTGAGGCCTGTCGCGACCGGAGACTATGAGCGACGCGTGCGATCCTACCACGGCGAAGAATACCCCCACCGAAAGGGTGCGGGTATGCAGCTTGTCGCGCCTTCAGCCATAGGGCGTGTAGCATTGCTCGCGCGGGCCGTTGTAGGGCTGGAAGCTGTTGTCGTAGGCCCGGTATGACCGGTAGCGGTTGTAGCACCATTGCACATGAGCGTAGCCAACGCTGGGAACAACATAACTGTAAGTCGGCCCTTCGTCATAAAACGAACCGCCAAAGAGAGCGCCAGCAAAGAAGCCATGATGAAAATGGTCATGGTCATGGAAGAAAGCATGGCGGCCTCCGCGCATATCAAAGTCGCGACCTCCACGATGGTCGGCAAACGCCATATTGCGCGACGGCCCGGCGTGCATTTGCATGCCGTTGCCGGCAAAATGTCCGCCCCCTCCACCTGAACGCATCATCATTTCCATGCCACGTGCGGCAGCAGGTGCTGCCGATGCCACGGCAAAAGAGGCCATGACAGCCGCGGCCGCCAGGCCTGAGGTGATCCTACGCATGATCGTCTCCTCAGGAGAGTTAGTTCGACTGGTAAATAAACGTTTGGGAGGGGCGGAAACGTCCTGTGGCAAGGCAGGGCGAACAGACCGCAAGGCGGCGTCTGGTGATTGCGGTCGGGGTGAAAACATGGCGAGCGCATGGGCGTCTGGACCCGCTTGTTATGGCCCAAGCATATCCGGTTGTGGTTTGAACGGCTGAATGCTAACTGCTTTGCAAATATAAAGAGTTCTCTCGAACTGAACGATGTTCATGCTGAAATCGTCAATCGGCCGCTTTGCAATAGTGGGAGTGATTGCCACCCTCACGCATCTATGCGTCGCGGCATTCTTGCTCAACTTCGTGCCATCAATGCATGCCGTTGTGGTTAACACCATAGCATTTTGTGTCGCTGTTTTTGTCTCATACTTGGGGCATTCACGATTCACGTTCAAGCGAGAGGGCTCCGCGTGGAAGTATTTCCTCACCAGCGTTATGGGACTGCTGATCAATAATTCGATCGTTATCGCTGCAGGCTTCTTCATTCCATACAAGATGCTGTGTATCGCCGCTGGAACGCTTATGGCACCAGCTTTTGTTTACTTGGTTTCAAGTCGATGGGTATTTCAAAGGCGTCAACAAAATGGATAATCGACCTCAAGTAATATCTAATACCGCACGTATAACGATAATAGTTCCAGTTAAAAACGAAGAAGAATCAATTCCGCATTTCGTGGAGCAATTTACCGCGCGAGTTCCAGGCGCAATTGCTCAGTTTAGCTTTCTCTTTATTGATGACGGCTCGACCGACAATACGATTGAGGTGCTTCGGAAAATTTGCCTTGAAGATCCGCGGGTTAACTACCTCAAATTGACGAGAAACTTCGGCAAAGAAGCCGCAATGACTGCCGGCATTGATCACGTCGATTGCGATGCGGCGATCATCATGGATGTCGACCTTCAGGACCCTCCTGAGATCATTCCGGCGCTTATCGAGAATTGGCAAAACGGCTACCACACCGTGTTTGGCGTCCGGTCGCGGCGAGACGCGGACACCAGGTCAAAGCGTGTTACGGCCGGTCTCTTTTACAGAGCCTTCAACTCGGCATCACATCTGCCGATTCCTAGCGACGCAGGCGATTTTCGGCTCATCAGCAAGAAGGTCATCGAGGCGCTTCGCCTCTTGCCCGAACGCAACAGGTTTATGAAGGGCTTGTTCGCATGGCCTGGATACTCGTCAATCGGCGTGCCTTATGAAAGGCCAGCCCGAGCCAAGGGCGAAACAAAGTTCAACGTTTGGAAGCTTTGGAACTTCGCAATCGACGGCATCGCCAGTTTCAGTACCGTTCCATTGAGGATATGGACGTATTTTGGAATGGTCGTTTCATTTGCGGCTCTGCTGTACATGTTGCAGGTAATTTTCAAAACCTTGATCTTCGGCAATGAAACGCCAGGATATTCCTCGCTCATGGCCGCAATTTTGTTTTTCGGGGGTGTTCAGCTTATTTCCGTTGGCGTTCTCGGCGAGTACATCGGCCGGCTGTATATCGAGGCCAAGGGGCGTCCGACATATCTCATTGAAGAAGATTCACGAGCTGTATGAAAGCCCTGTTTGTTCAATACTTCGCGCGCGCGGACGAAAATAATTCCCTTTCACCGGCACTAATCGCTCTCGCGGCATTGCTGCTGCTGATTTTATTCTCAGCAACCATTACCTTCTCTCCCATAAACGGCGAAGATTATGCCCTTGGGCTCATCGACAATGGCCAGGGCATTGTCGAGCGTCTTTCTTGGTTTGCCGACCACGCCTCACGTCAGTGGTGGGGCTGGAACGCACGACTGGGTGAGATGTTCTCCATTTTTTGGCTGGCAATGCCAAAGGTCTGTTTGAATGTAACAGCCATCTTTTCGCTGGTCATATTTTCCGCCATTACTTCCGTTTTGGCGTTAAAATCGACCAAATTGGACAAGACATTTCTCCTTACTTGGGCGATTTCTCTGGCGCTCGTCTATATCTTGTGGCCGCGCTACGAGATTTTTTTCTGGCGCACCACGGTAGCCGGATATTTGCTCCCGCTTATATTTGTCATGCTTCTGGTCGCGATCGTATCAGTCCGTCCGCTAACCGGGCTTATCTACAACAGCAAAGTGCTGTACGGCCTGAGCGCCTTTTTGGCGATCCTGTGCGGCCTTAGTTTTGAGAACTTGCCGCCGCTTTTGGTTATTTATGTTGCGGCCAATTCGTATTTTTCCGCCGAGGACCGGAGCAGACGAGAATACGCAATGAACGATGCTGGAATTATTCTGGCATTGTGCGTTGGCTGGGTTGCATTGATGCTTGCGCCATCAACTTCTCTTCGCACGGAGTGGTACCGGGATCATCTAGGCTATGCCCCAACGGCCTGGTATTGGGTTCGGCGGGTTGGGGATGTCATCGGCAGGTTTGCAGTATCGTCTGGCATCATATCCGTACTGGGTTTTGCGGCCCTTGGCCTGCTTGTCCGAAAGAACGGGATCAACAGTCAACGCGATATCCTGGTCCTTCTCATACCCGCGATCCTATGCGTGATATCGATGGTTGCTGCACCTTACACGGAGCCTCGTGCTTTCGCCTTTGCATGGATTGTTGCGATCGTCACGTGCACGCGATTTTTAATTCAGTTCGCCAACAAGAATGCATTCATTGCAATCTACATATTTGCGCTGGGGAATGCTGCGGTGACGCTGCCGTTCTACATCGACTTTCACCAAAAAGTCGCCGAACGGGACGCCTATATACGGCGAAACATTGGCTCCGAAGCATGCGAAACCGGTCTCCAGATATCGCCTATTGTCACTTACGCATGGTCAGGCCGTCTGCAAAATCGAGATGGTTGGGTGAGGGCGATGCTTCCCTTGGTGTCGGAATATTACAACTGCAAGCTTGCCATGGAAGATGTTCGTCAAGAGTAGATTTTGACTGAGATCGGGCAGCTCGCGGGTGCCTTCGCTAGATGGTGTTATGGCTTCTCGCGGCCTCACGCCATCGACACAACACCCTGGCGTTAGCGGCTGCTGTTTGCCCAAGCTGCTCAAGGATGTTCGCCAGCGCAGAAGTGCCTGGAGCCCGTATTCACGACATTTGTTGCCAAATTAGAATCGAGCTGCGAGCCCGCTGGGCGAATCGACATCCATTCCCTTAGGGTTGGTTCGCACCGACTTGGGAAAAATGCGGATCTTGGTGGGCGGGATGGGACTCGAACCCATGACCATTCGATTAAAAGTCGAATGCTCTACCAACTGAGCTACCCGCCCGACCGTACATAGCTGCTTACTTGCGGAGCTACGTGCTCTCGAAGGCCGCGCGGCGACCTCGAAATTCGGCCGGAACATAGGGAGAGTGCCCCGGCGGGTCAACCGGAAAAATGCTGTTGCAAACAGGCTGTTGAATGTGGGTTCCTGAATGCCAGCCTGAAGCGTTAGGCCAGCGTAATATTAAGGGGCGGTGATATTGCTGGCGTCATATCCCGCTGCTAGATCATGGCGCCCAATATCGGGCCGCCATCGTTATGGAAATTTATAAATGCGTACTTTTTTGAAACTCGCCGTTGCTTCCGTTTTGGCCTTGTCGGCTCTTCCCGCAGTCGCCCAGGCGGAAGACCTGGTCTTTACCCTCAAGAACGGCACGTCGTCGGTGCTGACGAATTTCTATGCCTCGCCAGTCGGCGTCGATAAGTGGGAGGACGACATTTTCGGCCGTGACACGCTGGGCGCAGGCGAGACCATGCAGATCACCATCGCTGACGGCCGCAGCGTGTGCGAATACGACATGCGCTTCGAATTCGAGGAAGGATCAAGCCTCGACACCACCGAAGACAAGCAGAACCTCTGCGAACTCGGCGAATACACCATCCACGAATAAGAGCTGGCGCAAAGCCACCGTGCATCGCCCCGGGAACGGGCGACGATTGCCGCAAGGAACGTTGCGTCGTGTCAAAGACACAGAGCGTTCCTTGGGTGTTCATGCAAACACACGGCGTTCCCATTAAAACGTGCCGGGTCGACCACAATCGGCCCGGCAAAGCCAACAAAATGGTGATTGGTGCCGGATTGACGCGGCAGCTATAGCGGCGCCAGCATATTTGGAGCGGCATTAAATGGCATTGGACGTCGGTTATCTCAGCGCATTGGGGGCAGGAGCCCTTTCTTTCCTGTCGCCTTGCGTGCTGCCGCTGGTGCCGCCTTATCTCTGCTACATGGCCGGCGTTTCGGTCGATGACTTCAAGGCCGAGGGCGCAACGGCGACCGTTTCGCGTGCGCGGGGGCCGCTGCTTACCGCCTCTGCCTCCTTCGTACTCGGCTTTACCACAGTGTTCGTTGCGCTCGGCGCGGGAGCTTCGACCATCGGTCAGTTGCTGCGCACCTGGCAGGAGCCGCTGGCGATGGCGGCAGGCGTGCTCATCATCCTGATGGGGCTCAATTTCCTCGGCATATTGCGCATCCCGCTCTTGTCGCGCGAGGCGCGCTTCCAGTCGCAGGGCAAGCCGGCAAGCAATCTCGCAGCCTATCTCATGGGTCTCGCCTTCGCCTTTGGCTGGACGCCGTGCATCGGGCCGGTGCTGGGGCCTATCCTGACCCTGGCCGGCGGGCGCGAGACAGTGGGCGAGGGCGCGTTGCTCCTGGCCGTCTATTCGCTCGGCCTGGGCATTCCCTTCTTGATCGCCGCCATGTTCTCCGGCGCCTTCATGCGCTTCCTCTCCAAATTCAAGGTACATCTCGGCAAGGTCGAAAAGGTGATCGGCGCGCTTTTGGTGGTGGCCGGCGTGCTTTTCCTGACCGGCGGCATCCAGACGGCATCCTACTGGCTGCTCGAGCGCTTCCCTGTTCTCGGCCAACTCGGGTAGCTCCAAGAAACGGCCTCATTCCGTCTGCCCCCATTCCGCCTGCATTGGAGGCGATTGCCAGCAATGCTAGAAAGGTGGCCGATTCCAGCCGCCTTTTGCAAATCCGGACGACGCCATGACATCGAGAACCTGCCTGTCGATCATCCTTGCCGCCGGCGAGGGCACACGCATGAAAAGCAGCCAGACCAAGGTGCTGCACCAGATCGCCGGCCTGCCAATGGTGGCGCATGTCGCCAAGGCAGCCGAGGCGGCAGGTGCCGACAGCATCGCGCTGGTGGTCGGCCATGGCGGCGACGAGGTACGGAAAGCTGCGGAAGCTTTTGCCCCGAAAGCCGAGATCTTCGTGCAATCCGAGCGGCTGGGCACAGCACATGCGGTGCTGGCGGCACGCGCGGCGATCGCCAAGGGCCATGACGACATCCTGGTGATGTTCGGCGACACGCCCCTGGTCGAGGCCGATTCGCTGGCTTTGGCACGCACGAAGCTCGCCGACGGGGCTGCTGTCGTGGTGATAGGCTTCCGCCCGCCGAACCCCGCAGGCTACGGCCGGTTGATCGAGAAGGCCGGCAAGCTTGTGGCGATCCGCGAAGACAAGGATTGCAGCGACGAGGAACGCAAGATCGGCTTTTGCAATGCCGGACTGATGGCGATCTCCGGGGCGCATGCGCTCAAGCTGCTCGACCAGGTCGGCAACGCCAATGCCAAGGGCGAGTTCTATCTCACCGATATCGTCGAGATCGCCGACAGGGCTGGCCTGAGCGTCGTTGCGACCGAGGCGAGTTTTGAGAGCGTCCTGGGCATCAACAACCGCGCCGAATTGGCCGAAGCGGAAGCCATCTGGCAGAAGCGCCGGCGCCGCGCGGCGATGCTCGGCGGCGCGACGCTGATCGCGCCCGAGACGGTCTATTTTTCGCACGACACCGAGATCGGCTCGGACGTCGTGGTCGAGCCGAATGTGTGGTTCGGCCTCAACGTCAAGATCGCCGACGGCGCCACGGTCCACGCGTTTTGCCATCTGGAGGGCGCAAATGTTGGCCCGCGTGCCGAGATCGGGCCGTTCGTACGGCTGCGGCCGGGTGCGGAGCTGCACGAAAAGGCCAAGGTCGGCAATTTCTGCGAGGTCAAGAAGGCGACGATCGAAAAGGGTGCCAAGGTCAACCACCTGACCTATATCGGCGACGCGCGCGTTGGTGCAGGCGCCAATATCGGCGCGGGCACGGTCACCTGCAACTATGACGGCTACTCGAAATTCTTCACCGACATCGGTGAGGGCGCCTTCGTCGGCTCCAACTCGTCGCTGGTGGCGCCTATCACCATCGGCGCGCGGGCCTACATCGCATCGGGCAGCGTCATCACCGACGAGGTGCCCGAAGATTCGCTGGCCTTTGGCCGCGCGCGGCAGAAGACAATGCCCGGCAAGGGCAAGGAATTGCGCGAGCGCTTTGCGTCAGCGGCGGCAGCGAAGAAGGCCGGCGCGAAGTAACCGCATTTCAATCCTAGCGTGCCATTGAGGTCCATCCTAACGGACCGGATGGCTGATACGCAGCGAAACGGAATGTGACTTCCGCTTGTTCGTTGCGCTGCCTAAAAGGCCGACAGGGCTTTTGAGGGATTGGACGGGGCTAGATCATGTGCGGAATTGTCGGAATTGTCGGCCAGACGCCGGTTGCACCGTTGATCGTCGATGCGCTGAAGCGGCTGGAGTATCGCGGTTATGATTCCGCCGGTGTCGCCACCATCGAGAACGGCGAACTGGCGCGCCGCCGCGCCGAAGGCAAGCTGATCAATCTCGAGCGGCGACTGAAAGCCGAACCGCTCGACGGCAATATCGGCATTGGCCACACGCGCTGGGCAACCCATGGCGTGCCCAACGAGACCAACGCGCATCCGCATTTTTCCAACGGCGTGGCGATCGTCCACAATGGCATCATAGAGAACTTCGCCGATCTGCGCGAAGAGCTTCAGAGCGACGGCTACGAATTCACCTCGCAGACCGATACCGAAGTGGTGGCGCATCTGATCGCCCGCGAGCTCGCCGGGGGCGCAAAGCCCATCGATGCGGCACATGCGGCACTGAAGCGGCTCAGCGGCGCGTTTGCGCTGGCCATCATGTTCAAGGGCGACGACAATTTGATCGTCGGCGCCCGCAACGGACCGCCCTTGGCCATCGGCCATGGCGAGGGCGAGATGTTTTTGGGCTCCGATGCGATCGCGCTGGCACCCTTCACCAATTCCGTCACCTACCTTGAGGATGGCGACTGGGCCGTGGTGCGCCGCGATGAATTCCAGATCTACGACATGGATCGCACGCCGGTGGAGCGCCAGCGGCGCCAGTCGGTCGGTTCAAGCTACCTCGTCGACAAGGGCAATCACCGCCACTTCATGGAAAAGGAAATCCATGAGCAGCCGGAAGTGATTTCGCACACGCTGGCGCATTATCTCGACTTCACCCAAGGCACCTCGAAGCCGCTCGACCTGCCGTTCAGCTTCGCCGACATCGACCGCCTGGCGGTTTCGGCGTGCGGCACGGCCTATCTCGCCGGATTGGTCGGCAAATACTGGTTCGAGCGCCATGCGCGGCTGCCGGTCGACATCGATGTCGCTTCGGAGTTCCGCTACCGCGAAATGCCGATCTCGAAGAACAGTGCGGCGTTCTTCGTTTCGCAGTCGGGTGAGACCGCCGACACGCTGGCTTCGCTGCGCTATTGCCGCAAGGCGGGCGTGCCGATCGGCGCCATCGTCAATGTCCGCGAATCAACAATGGCGCGCGAATCCGACGTGACGATGCCGACGCTGGCAGGGCCTGAGATCGGCGTGGCTTCGACCAAGGCCTTCACCTGCCAACTCTCGGTGCTGGCCGCACTCACCATCCGTGCCGCCTCGCAGCGCGGCACGATTACACCCGACGAGGAAAGAGCGCTGGTGCGCAGCCTGTCGGAGACGCCGCGCTATGCAGCCCAGGTGCTCAAGCTCGACAAGCAGATCGAGAAAGTGGCGCGGGAACTCGCATCCTACAAGCACGTGCTTTACCTCGGCCGCGACACCAATTTTCCGCTCGCCATGGAAGGTGCCCTCAAGCTCAAGGAAATCTCCTACATCCACGCCGAGGGTTATGCGGCGGGCGAACTCAAGCATGGGCCGATCGCGCTGATCGACGAGAACATGCCGGTCATCGTGATTGCTCCACACGACCGCATCTTCGAAAAGACAGTGTCGAACATGCAGGAAGTGGCTGCACGCGGCGGCAAGATCATCCTCATCACCGACCAGAAGGGTGCGGCGCAGGCGACGGTGAAGACGATGGAAACCATCGTCTTGCCCGACGTGCCCGAGTTCATCGCGCCGATCATCTATGCGCTGCCGATCCAGATGCTGGCCTATTTCACCGCCGTGTTCATGGGCACCGACGTCGACCAGCCGCGCAATCTGGCAAAATCGGTGACGGTGGAGTAGGCGGGGTTCATCCTTCCGGTGTTTGTCCAATTGCTCCGGGCGACGAATTCGTCGCTCGGGCTGGAGCGCCCCCACTCGCCATCTTAGGTTGCATGTATTGCGACTGAACAAATATAAGTTGCAGATCGGATCATTGGCGCGTATTCTGGCCAGGCATTGTCTGGGGGTGTCAAATGCCAACGACCTATGCGACGAAACTAGCCTCGTTGGCCGAGGCCGAATTCGATCTGCTTCATGGATCTCATGAAACCACATCGAGAATGGCTTCCCGAATAAGGAAGTATTGGACCGACATTGGAATGCAGTTTCCTGGCGTCGGGACGCCTTGGTCGGCGGTTTTTGTTTCCTTCTTTGTCAAGTCGGCTGGCGCGACGGCGGCCGAGTTCCGGTTCGCCGATAGCCATTCAGAGTTCGTGTTCAAGGCGATCCGGAATGCCCGGAACGAGGAAGGCGTTTTCCGTGGACGCAGCATTTCGGAATACGCACCGAAGATCGGGGACATCATTCAGAACAATCGCGGCGGCAACACTTTCGACTTTGACCACGCAGCCGCGCACCAGCAATACGCCTCGCACTCGGCTATTGTGATTGAAGAAGGCTCCGACGGAAACGGGCGCTATGTGAGGACCGTCGGAGGCAATGAAGCGGATACAGTCGGGGATCGCGTTGTTCGGATCAGATCGAACGGTCTCATCAGACAGCCCGCAGCCGACCCAACCAGATTTGTCTGCATCATAGAGAACCTGAAATAGCGATCTGATTTTTGCCAAGCGGAGCTTCGCCCTGATCACGCATGGGGCGGGTTCGCTCCTTGCGGAAGGCTGTCACCGCGCAAGCAATTTGGTAGCCATCACGACGTAGCAGGGACGACCCCCTACGAAGATCGCTGTTTCAAAGCGCTCGGCTGTTCACTAATGTTGCGCTGCAAATAGGGCGGCGGTGAACGATGTCGGACGCATACAAGGTTTCGGCGATGACGCGGCTGAGGAACTACTTCCTCACCGGCTTCATTGTCTGCGCGCCGCTGGCGATTACCGTTTACATTGCCTGGTCGTTCATTGGCTGGGTCGACTCGTGGGTGAAGCCCTACATTCCCAACACCTACAATCCGGATAACTATCTCTCGATCAAGGTGCCGGGCTTCGGGCTGATCGTGGCGCTGGTGCTGATCACGCTGATCGGCTTTTTGACCGCCAATTTCATCGGCCGGGCAATCGTTTCGTTCGGCGAGCGTCTGCTGAACCGGATGCCGCTGGTGCGTGGCCTCTACAAGGCGCTGAAGCAGCTGTTCGAGACAGTGCTGTCGAACAAGAACGAAATGTTCCGCACCGTCGGCATGGTCGAGTACCCGCGCAAGGGTGTGTGGTCGCTGGTTTTCGTTGCCAATGAAAAGCAGACCGAAATCAACGAAAAGCTCGACAAGGAGGGCGATCCGCTCATCGCCGTCTTCATGCCGTGCACGCCGAACCCAACGACCGGCTTTTTGATGTATGTGCCGAAATCCGACATCGTGGTGCTCGACATGAGCATCGAGGATGGCGCCAAGCTGATCGTCTCGGCTGGGCTGGTCGCGCCCGAGGTCAAGAGCAAGGCAGCAGCGAAGGGTGTTCTGGTCGACGGGCCGATGGGCAACCCGCCGGTCGGCGAACTGCCTCAGCCAGCGCGCAGTAAGCGCACCGCTTCATCTCTACCGAACACATAAAGCAGCAGCCGGAGCGCTTCGCCGCGCGGCGACACCAGATCGGGGTCGCGGGTGAGAATCAGGCGCGCGTCGTCGCGGGCGATCTCCAGGAGATCGGCATGAGCCTCAATGCGGGCGACCTGGAAGCCCGGCGTGCCGGACTGGCGCGTGCCCAGGAGTTCGCCTTCACCGCGTAGCTTCAAATCTTCCTCGGCGATCAGGAAACCGTCCTCTGTGTCGCGCATCACCGACAGGCGGCGTTTTGCTGTTTCGCCGAGCGGGTCCTTGTAGAGCAGAACACAGGACGACGGTTTCGAGCCGCGTCCGACGCGCCCGCGCAGCTGATGCAGTTGGGCAAGGCCGAAGCGCTCGGCGTGCTCGATGACCATGATGGTGGCGTCGGGTACGTCAACGCCAACCTCGATGACGGTGGTGGCGATCAAAACGCGCGTTTCGCCCGCCTTGAAGGCGCGCATCGCCTCGTCCTTGTCGACACCTTTCATGCGGCCATGGACAAGGCCGATCCTGTCGCCGAACACCGGTTGCAACGAGGCGAAACGATCCTCCGCCGACATCAGCTTGATCTCTTCGGATTCCTCGACCAGCGGGCAGATCCAGTAGATCTTCTGGCCTTCGGCCACCGCATCCCTGATGCGGCCAACGAGTTCGTCAATACGCTCCAATGGTAGGGTGACAGTGCGGATCGGCTGGCGGCCGGCCGGTTTTTCGGTCAGACGCGACACATCCATGTCGCCGAAGGCGGTGAGCACCAGCGTGCGCGGGATCGGGGTCGCGGTCATGACGAGCATGTCGGGTGCCTGGCCCTTAGCGTTCATAGCGAGACGCTGGTGAACGCCGAAGCGGTGTTGCTCGTCGATGACGGCAAGTGCCAGGTCGCGGAAGACCACCGTTTCCTGAAACAGAGCGTGCGTGCCGATGACGATATCGATCTCGCCGTTTTCGAGCCCGGCGAGGATCTGTGCCCGTTCGCGGCCCTTTTCACGGCCGGTGAGCACGGCAACCGACATGCCGGCGCGCTCTGCCAGCGGGGCGATAGTGGCAAGGTGCTGGCGGGCGAGGATTTCGGTCGGCGCCATCAGCGCTGCCTGGCCGCCGGCCTCGACGGCGCGGGCCATCGAAAGCAGCGCGACTACCGTCTTGCCCGAGCCAACGTCGCCCTGCAGCAGCCGTAGCATGCGTTCGGGCTTGGCGAGGTCGGCGTCAATCTCTTCGAGTGCGGCCTGCTGCGAGCCGGTCAGCGAATAGGGCAGGGCCGCGCGCAAGGCATCGACGATACGGCCGTCGCCGGTCAGTGGTCGCCCGTGCAGCTTGCGAACCCGGGCACGGACGAGCGCGAGCGACACCTGGCCGGCGAGCAACTCGTCATAAGCCAAGCGGCGCCAAGCGGCGTTGTCGGGCGAAGCGTCGATCGGGTCGGCCGGGTTGTGGACGCGCTGGAGGGCCGCCGAAAAGGTCTGGAAGCTTTGGCGCCGCATCAGCTCGGCGTCGAGCCATTCGGGGACAGCAGGCAGACGCTCGAGTGACTGGCCAATGGCGCGGCGCAGCACCTTCGACGACAGGCCGGCAGTGAGTGGATAGACCGGCTCGATCAGCGGCAGCTTGTCAGCTTCGCTGGCAAGCGCGATGTGATCAGGATGGACCATCGACGGGCGGCCGTTGAACCACTCCATGCGGCCAGAAACAATCACCTGCTCGCCTTCGGGCATCGCCTTTTCGAGATAGGCGGCGTGCGCGTGGAAAAAGGTCAGCGCGATCTCGCCGGTGTCGTCATGGGCAAAGACGCGGTAGGGCGCCGAGCGGTTGCCACGCGGCGCCGGCTGATGCCTGTCGATGCGCAACTCGAGCGTGACGATGGCACCTTCGGCGGCGAGCGCGATGCCGGGACGGTTGCGTCTGTCGATCACGGAGTTAGGCAGAACAAACAACAGGTCGCCGACCCGTGCTGCGCGGTCGCCCAGATCGGCCGGCACGACCTTTTCGATCAGCACCGCGACCTTGGGTCCGATGCCGGCGAGCGAGGTGATGGGAGAAAACAGGGGATCAAGCAATGATGGGCGCATGATGTCAGCTTATGCGCTGGAGTTGCCGGGGCAAAGGCTGACAGGGCGAGCTATCCACGCTATATGCGCGGTGCACCAGAGGATTTACAGAAATGACCGGATCGACACGCTCGAGCGAAGGGCTGGATACACGCAGGCGCAAGCTGCTGTTCCGCTCGTGGCATCGCGGCATGCGCGAGATGGACCTGATCCTCGGCAGTTTCGCCGACGCCAATATCGACAAGCTCAACGACGACGAGCTCGACCATTACGAAGCGCTGCTTGAGATCACCGACAAGGATCTGCTGTCGTGGATCGTCGGCGAGCACCCGGTACCGGCCGCCGTCGACCATGAAGTCTACCGCCAGATCGTGGCGTCGCGCGGCGCATTCACAGCCTGAGTGAAATCATGAGCCTGATCAAACCAATCGGCCTGCCGAAGGGTCGCGCCGGACAGTTCATCGTCGATGGCGTCGCCGACGGCTACGAGGCTTTCGCGCTGGCGACCGCCGCTGCCGAAATGGCGCCCGACAGGCCACTGTTGTTTGTCGCGCGCGACGGCCAGCGCCTGCCGCAGATCGTCGAAGCACTGGCATTCGTCGCACCCGATCTGCCTGTGCTCGAACTGCCGGCCTGGGACTGCTTGCCCTACGACCGCGTGTCGCCTGGCTCGGATGCGGCAGCGCGCCGGCTCGATGCGCTCGCGGCGATGATTGCGCTCCGCAAGGAGCCGCACCGGGCGATCGTTCTGACGACAGCCAATGCCTTGCTGCAGCGCGTGCCGCCATCGGCAGCGATCGAGGCACAGGAGTTCCGCGCCAAGCCTGGCAATCAGGTCGAGATGAACCTGCTGGTCGCGCGGCTCGAACGCGCCGGCTTCGAGCGCGTGCCCACGGTGCGTGGCGTTGGCGAATTCGCCGTGCGCGGCGGCATCCTCGATCTTTATGCACCGGGTGCTGCTGACGCGCTCAGGCTCGACTTCTTTGGCGACACGCTTGAGACGATCCGCGCCTTTGACGTCGCCACCCAGCGCACGACGGGCAGCCGCAACTCGGTGACGCTTCAGCCGATGAGCGAAGTGGCGCTGACGCCGGAGACGATCAGCAAGTTTCGCCGCAGCTATATCGACGCCTTTGGCGCGCCATCGCGCGACGATGCGCTTTACGCGGCGGTCAGCGAGGGCCGGCGCTTTGCCGGCATGGAGCACTGGCTGCCGTTCTTTTATTCGCATCTCGAAACGATGTTCGACTATCTGCCCGATGCGCCGGTGGTGTTCGACCATCTGGCGCGCGAAGCGTTGGGCGAACGCCATACGCTGATCCTCGACCACTACGATTCCCGTCGCAAGCAGGCCGAAGGCAAGGGCCTCAAGGACGCGGTGCCCTACAAGCCGGTGGCGCCGCAGCAGATGTACCTGTCGCCGGACGAGGTGACTTCAGCGCTCGCCGACCAGGTCAATGCTGAACTGACCCCCTTCGACACGCCCTTTTCGAGCGGACGCAGGGTCTTGCACGCCGGTTCGCATGCCGGCCGCAGCTTTGCCGAAGAGCGCGCGGATCCCAACGCCAATGTCTTCGACGTTGTGGCCCGCCACATCGCCGACCAGCGCGCGGCCAAGCGGCGCGTCGTCGTTGCCGGCTGGACCGAAGGTTCGCTCGACCGCCTGACGCAGATCCTCGACGAGCACCATCTCGGCAACCTCAAGCGCGTGACGAACCTGGCCGAGGTCGAAGCGCTGAAGCCGGGCGAGGCGGGTCTCGCCGTGCTGCCGATCGAATCCGGATTCGAATCGGGCGACCTGGTTGTTGTTGCCGAGCAGGACATTCTGGGCGACCGGCTGATCCGGCGTTCGAAAAAACGCAAGCGTGCCGCCGATTTCATCGCCGAGGCGTCATCGCTGTCAGCGGGCGACATCGTTGTGCACTCCGATCACGGCATTGGCCGCTTCGTCGGGTTGAAGACCATCGAGGCGTTGGGCGCGCCGCACGACTGCCTCGAAATCCATTATGCTTCTGATGGCCGGCTGTTCCTGCCAGTCGAAAACATCGAGCTTTTGTCACGCTACGGTTCGGATTCGGCTGAAGCCCAGCTCGACAAGCTTGGCGGTGGCGCCTGGCAGTCGCGCAAGGCCAAGCTCAAGCGGCGCCTCCTCGAAATGGCGGGCCATCTGATCAAGATCGCCGCCGAACGGCACATGCGTGAGGCGCCTGCGATGAACCCGCCGGACGGTATTTATGGCGAGTTCGCTGCACGCTTCCCCTATGAGGAAACCGACGACCAGCAAAGCGCCATCGATGCCGTGATGGAGGACCTAGGCGCCGGCAAGCCGATGGACCGCCTGATCTGCGGCGACGTTGGTTTCGGCAAGACGGAAGTGGCGCTACGCGCCGCCTTCATCGCGGCCATGGAAGGTTTCCAGGTGGCCGTAGTGGTGCCGACGACGCTGTTGTCGCGCCAGCATTTCAAGACGTTCACGCAGCGTTTTGCCGGCTTGCCGATCAAGGTGCGGCAGGCTTCGCGGCTTGTCACCACCAAGGAGCTGGCCGAGACCAAGCAAGGCATCGCCGACGGTACTGTCGACATCGTCGTTGGCACGCATGCGTTGCTGGGCTCGTCGATCTCGTTCAAGAACCTTGGCCTGTTGATCATCGACGAGGAGCAGCACTTTGGTGTCAAGCACAAGGAACGGCTCAAGGAACTGAAGAGCGACGTGCATGTGCTGACGCTGTCGGCGACGCCGATCCCACGCACGCTGCAACTGGCGCTGACGGGCGTGCGTGAGCTTTCGCTGATCGCCACACCGCCGGTCGACCGCATGGCGGTGCGCAGCTTCATTTCGCCCTACGATCCGCTGGTCATTCGCGAAACGCTGTTGCGCGAACGCTACCGCGGCGGTCACAGCTTCTATGTCGTGCCGCGCATTGCAGACCTCGCGGAAGTGCATCAATTCCTTCAGGAATCGGTGCCTGAACTGAAGGTCGCGGTTGCCCACGGCCAGATGGCAGCGGGCCAGCTCGACGACATCATGAACGCCTTCTACGACGGCCAGTATGACGTGCTGCTGTCGACGACCATCGTCGAATCGGGCCTGGACATTCCAACGGCGAACACGCTGATCGTGCATCGCGCCGACATGTTCGGCCTCGCCCAGCTCTACCAGCTGCGCGGACGCGTCGGCCGTTCCAAGGTGCGCGCCTATGCGCTGTTCACGCTGCCGGCCAACCGCACGCTGACCACGACCGCTGACCGCAGGCTAAAAGTGCTGCAGTCGCTCGACACGCTGGGGGCGGGCTTCCAGTTGGCCAGCCACGACCTCGACATTCGCGGCGCCGGCAATCTTCTGGGCGAGGAACAGTCCGGCCACATCAAGGAAGTCGGCTTCGAACTCTACCAGCAGATGCTGGAAGAGGCGGTGGCCGAGCTGCGCGGCAGCGGCGAAGCGATCGACACCGGCTGGTCGCCTCTGATCGCGGTCGGCACGGCGGTGATGATCCCGGAATCCTATGTGCCCGACCTGCAGCTCAGGCTGGCGCTTTACCGTCGCCTTGGCGACCTCGATAACACCGAAGAGATCGACGGCTTCGGTGCCGAGCTTATCGACCGCTTCGGGCCGTTGCCGGAGGAGGTCAAGCACCTGCTCAAGATCGTCTTCATCAAGGCGCTGTGCCGCAAGGCCAATGTCGAGAAGCTCGACGCCGGACCGAAGGGCGTGGTGGTACAGTTCCGCAAACGCGAATTCGCCAACCCCGCCGGGTTGGTGCGCTACATCGCCGAGCAGGGCTCTCTGGCCAAGATCAGGCCCGACCACAGCGTGGTGTTCGCCCGCGACTGGCCAAATCCGGAGAAGCGGCTGGCTGGCTCGGCCGTCATCATGACGCAACTGGCGAAGCTCGCCGAACAGGCGGCTTGAGATTGAGGTGAGGGCGGTTCCGCCCTTGTCCTGATCGAGGCCAGTTGCCTTTCCTTATCGAAGTGGCTGGCCGATTCCTCGTTGAGGTGGACGGCATGGATCCCCGGGTCTGCCCAGTTCGCTGCGCTCCTGCTCCGCCCGAGGATGACGAAGGCAGGGGGAGCTCTCGGCCAATCGTCAACGCCGGTGACTGGCAGAACCAGCCTGTGACTGGCTACCGCTTCTTGTTCCTGCATTACTCGGCAGTCTGCCGGGAGCTCCCTTAGGCAGCTTGCCGAGAGAGCCTTGCCGGAGGTGTCAATTTGAAACCTGACAAGCAGCCGTAAAGCTGCCTAGTGCCAACCTTGGTGACTTGCCGCAAGCCTCCATGCCTTCGTCATCCTCGGGCGGAGCAGGAGCGCAGCGAACTGCGGAGACCCGGGGATCCATGCCGTGACGTCAATGAAGCCAATTGGGGGCCAATGCTGCGCCCAACGGGCACAGGTGCTCCAGCGCCAACACTGCTCGTCGCCGACATGAAAATTGCCCCCAATCGCCGAAGCGAGGAGGGGCTTTGAATTTTCTGCATTCCGGCAATCGCCCGCCGAGCTCAGTTAAGAGTCGGCGCGCCGGCTGCCTTTTCGGTAGCGACCTGGCGGATGGCGTCGGCGAGCGTCGCGGAATCCTGGGCGCCCATGACCGCGTATTTGCCGTCAATCAAGAAGCAAGGCACACCAGTGATGCCCATGCGCGAGGCAGTGACGATCTCATTGGTCACGTCGTCGCGGTCGGCGTCGGTCGCAAGCAGCGATTCGATCACGGCCGCATCCATGCCTGCGGTGCGTGCGGCCTCGACCAGCACGGCGTGGTCGCCGATATCCTTGCCTTGTTCGAAATAGAGGCTGAACAGCGAACGCGCGAGCTTGTCTTGCACGCCGTTGCCGGAAGCCGCCGCCCAACGGATGAGGCGGTGAGCGTCAAGCGTATTGGGCGCAACCGTGATGGCATCGAAATCGAAAGAAATGCCTTCGACCGCGCCAAGCGAGACCAGATTGGCGTGGACCTGCTGCAGGCGCGCCTCGTCGCTGAACTTCGCCAGCATGTAGGCCTTGCGCTCCTTGCCTTCCGGCGGGATCGTCGGATCAAGCTGGAACGGACGCCACCGCACCTCGGCCTTGACCTCGGGAAGGCTGGCAAGCGCGCTTTCCAGGCGCTTCATGCCAAGAAAGCACCATGGGCAAACGACGTCGGAGACGACATCGATGGTGATTTGGTTCTGGTCGGTCATGGATAGGTCCTTAGCTTGTGCAGTACGATTTAACCGCCCTGACTCCACCAGACCGGCAATTGATAGCCAGATATGGGTGTTTTTTCCGGATGTTTTAGTCTCTTGGCATAAGCGATCCACTGCTCGGAATTATGCTGCATCGGAACCATGTAGTTGCCGGAGATCAGCAGGCGGTCAAGGACGCGCACCGCGGCAACGAAATCGTCCTTCTCACGGGCCTGGAGCATGGCTTCGATGGCTGCGTCGACGGCGGGACTTGAGACGCCGGCAAGATTGAACGAGCCTGGCTTCTGGGCGGAGGACGAGCCCCAGCGGCCAATCTGTTCGATGCCCGGCGACAAGGTGCCGGAGAAGCCGGTCACGCCGATCAAGACGTCAAAATCGAAGGCCTGCTTGCGCGACTGGATCTGATCTGCCTCAAGCGCCCGGATCGTCATGGTAATGCCGAGCTTTTCCAGCGTGCGCTGGTAGATGGCAGCAAGTCGCTGCTCAGCCTCAGAAGAGGTCAGGATCTCGAATGCGAAGGGTTTTCCCTCAGGGTCGAGCATCTTGCCGCCCTGAAGCGTGTAGCCCGCACTCTTGAACAGGTCGAAGGCAGCCTTCAGAACCTTGCGGTCCTGGCCGGAACCGTCGGTAACTGGCGGGCGGTAGGTACCGTCCATGACGTCTGGGCGCACGGCACCGGGGAAGGGCGCCAGCAGCGCTTTTTCCTTGTCGTTGGCCGGCACGCCATAGGCTGACAGTTCCGAGCCCTGCCAGAAGCTGACGGTGCGCTCGTATTTGCCGCTGAACAGGTTCCGGTTGGCCCATTCGAAGTCGTAGAGCAAGCCGAGCGCCTGGCGGACCACCGGATTTGCGAATTTCGGCAGGCGGGTGTTGAACATGAAGCCCGTAACCACGGGGGGCAGGCCGCTCTTGAAGGTTTCGGCAACGATGTCGCCGTTCTTGAAGGCGGGGAAGTCGAAACCGCGCTCGCGCTTGACCGGATCGGCCTCGGTGAAGGTGTCGCAAATGCCCTTCTTGAACGCCTCGAACAGGGCCGCGGTGTTGAGGAAATACTCGATGGTGATCTGGTCGTAATTGTCGAAGCCTCGCTTCGAGGGGATGTCGCGCGCCCAGTATTCAGGGTTGCGCTTGAAGACGATGCGCTCGCCGGGCTTCACGTCGGCCACGGTGTAAGGTCCGCTGCCGATGATCGGCTTCAGTGTCGTCTGGTCGAAAGTTGCCTTGTCGAAGGCATGCTTGGGCACGATCGGGGTCAACGCGATGATCAACGGGTATTCGCGGTCGGCCTTGTCATTGAAGGTGAAGCGGACACTGAGATCACCGGTCTTTTCGATCTTCTCGATCTTGGACATGCGGTCGCTGTAGGGCGGCCGGCCCTTTTCGGTGAAGACCTCGTAGGTGAAGATGACATCGTCGGGCGTGATCGGCTGGCCGTCCGACCACTTGGCATTCGGATCGATGTTGAACTCGATCCATTTGCGGTCGGGATCGATGTCGACCGACTTGGCGGTAAGGCCGTAGACGCTGAAGGCCTCGTCGGCGCTGCGCTGCATCAGCGATTCGAAGACCAGATTGCCGTAGATCGTGTCGAGCATGCCGCGCGCGGTGGTGCGCAGGCTCTTGATGATGAACGGGTTGAGGTTGTCGAAGCTGCCGATGACGCAATAAGTGATCTTGCCGCCCTTGGGGGCGTCGGGATTGGCATAGGGAAAGCTCTTGAAGTCATCCGGCAAGGCCGGCGTGCCGTGCATGGAAAGGCCGTGGACCGGTTCGGAATTGGCCGCGCGCGGGGCAAGAAGAGCGATTGCGGCGGTGGCAACCAGCAGCGAAAGAGTGCGTCTCACGACGATTCTCCACGAATTCGGGGAAGCTTTGATGATTCGAAGGGTAGCGCACCCAGACAAGGGCCGTCCATTGCCGGCTGAAGGCACAAGAAATGCGCTGAAGCGGGCTGGATTCACAACGCACGGCAGTGTAACAGGCGCGACGAAGTCATGCTGTTGCCTCAATTGCCCAACAGGTAGCGTCGACACACGGCTTGGGCCGGTTCCGGGATTGTTTGAGAGGAATTCATGAAGATGACGAGCCAGAAATTCGACGGTCTCCGCCTGTCGGTCTTGGCGACTGGCGTTGCCGGTATGCTGGCATCGGGCCTCGCACCTGCTGCCGCGCAGCAGCAACAGATCCCGCAGGGCTGGTTCAAGGCTTGCTCCAAGCAGGCTGACGTGGACATCTGCAACGTGCAGAACATCCTGACCGCCAGCAACGGCCAGCTGGTGACCGGCATCTCGATGATCGAGCTCAAGGGCAAGGTCAACCGCAAGGTGTTCCAGGTTACGGTGCCGAGCGGTCGTCTCGTGCCTCCCGGCATCGGCCTGCAGGTCGACGGCGGCAAGGCGCAGAAGCTCGAATACGTGATCTGCTTCCCGGACCGCTGCGTCGCCGAAATCGCGCTTACCGATCCGCTCATTGCCTCGTTCAAGAAGGGCACCGAGCTTACGCTGACGTCGATCAACTTCCAGAACCAGCCGAACCCGATCAAGGTTTCGCTGTCGGGCTTCACTGGCGCCTTCGATGGCGAGCCGATGAAGCAGTCGGATCTGGAAGACCGCCAGAAGAAGCTCCAGGAGTTCGTGTCGAAGAATAACGAGGACTTCGCCAAGAAGCTCAAGGAAGAGCAGGACAAGGCCAAGACGGCTAACTGATCGACCTGACAGATCTGATATGAAAAAAGCGGGGTTTTGCCCCGCTTTTTTTGTTTCGTGTCAGACAGTTGCGCCTAGTGGCTGATGCGCGCCTTAGGGGCGTAGCGGCCATCCGAGGTCTTGTCGAAATACTCGCCGACCTGAGGGTGGCGGACCGGCTCGCCGGAACTGTCCTCGAGCAGGTTCTGCTCGGAGACATAGGCGACGTATTCGGTCTCGGCGTTTTCAGCCAGCAGGTGATAAAACGGCTGGTCGCGACGGGGGCGCACGGCGGCGGGGATCGCCTCGTACCATTCTTCGGTATTGGCGAATTCGGGGTCGACATCGAAGATCACGCCCCGGAACGGAAAGACACGGTGGCGCACCACCTGTCCGATCGAGAATTTTGCCGTCTTCATGCGGTTCACCTGATGCCGCGCATGATCCGTCGAATCACACGCGCTTTCAATCGCTTAGGTCGCAATCTGGATCGAAGTCGCCCTCCAGTCCCGCTGATTGTGCCTTCCTAGCTCCCCTATTTGGCGCGGCAAGGCAGCCTTTTCAATGGCATAGCGCCTTGACGTGCTGTCAGGCCGCACGATACCGGCAGTTGAAATGTCGGTGCGGCGCCAAGCGGGAAGTGCCTATGTCTGAAGTGATCGGTCTGGTCCTGCCGTTTTTCGGGCTGATCTTCATCGGCTTCGTGGTTGCCCGGATCACCAGACAGCCGCTCGAAGCGCTTGGCTGGATGACGACCTTCATCGTCTATGTCGCGTTGCCGGCGTTGTTTTTCCAGTTGCTGGCCAAGACACCTTTCGAGCGCCTGACCGAATGGCGCTACATCTTTGGGGCGGTGTTTTCGACCTTCGTCATTTTCTCGCTGATGTTCGTAGTGTCCTACATCAAGGGGCGCGGCGAGATCGCCGAATCGACGATCAAGGGCCTGGCGTCGGCCTACGGCAATATCGGATATATGGGCCCCGGCCTTGCGCTGCTTGCCTTCGGCGAAGAGGCCGCGGTTCCGGTGGCGCTGATCTTCTGCTTCGAAAACATCATCCATTTCACCATTGCCCCAATGATGATGGCGCTGGCCGGCGACGAGCCACGCTCGCCGATGAGTGTCGCAGCTGATGTCATCAAGAAGATCGCATTCCACCCGTTTATCATCGCCACGGCGGCCGGCGTGCTGGCGGCCTATGTCGAGTTCCGCCCGCCACTGCCGGTCGAGCGTTTTCTCGAATATCTGTCGCAAGCGGCGGCCCCTTGCGCGCTGTTTGCCATGGGCGTGACGCTGGCGCTCAGGCCGCTCAAGCGCGTGCCGCACGAGATGGTGCCGATCGCTCTGCTCAAGCTGATCGTCCACCCGCTATTGTGCTACGTCGTATTGAGCTGGATCGGCAATTTCTCGCCGGTATGGCTGTTTTCGGCGATGCTGCTGGCGGCATTGCCCACCGCGACCAACGTGTTCGTCATCGCCCAGCAATATGGCGTCTGGGTCGAGCGCGCTTCGGCCAGCGTGCTGGTCACCACCTGCCTGTCGGTGCTGACGGTGACCGGGCTGCTCTACATGATCCAGCATGGCATCTTGCCGCCGGATCTCTTTCCCTAGTCCGTCGAGGCGCCGCGCGAGCGGCGTGGCGAGCGCAGGCTTGAAGCAATCGATGAAAAGCCGCTGCCCGGCCTCAGGCCTTCGCGCATGAAGAAGGCGCGCACGGGCGAAAAGCCGCCAAGGACGTTGAGCCCCGCGCTGCGCGCCAGCTGTGCCGGCAGCATGTCGGACAATAGCGACCTGTTGAGCAGGTTGACCGCACTGGTACGGGCGAGAATGTCGGGGCGACGCGCGGAATCGTAGGCGGAAAGGGGCGCTGGCGCGCCTGGATCGTCAGTGTGTTTCGACGCTATTTCAACGAGTTGGTCGACATCCCTGATGCCGAGATTGAGGCCTTGCGCGCCAATCGGGGGAAAGACGTGCGCGGCTTCGCCGACGAGGGCAACGCGGTTTTGGGCAAATCGTTGGGGCAAGGACGTCGACAGTGGATAGATCTGCCTGCCGCCATCGACGGTGACGCGGCCGAGAATCGACTGCATCTGGCGTTCGATCCGCAACGACAATGCAGCATCGTCGAGGTCAGCGAATTCCCTGGCTGTCTCGGGCCGAAGGACCCAAACGAGGCTGGAGCGGCGACCGGGCAGCGGCACCAGCGTGAACGGGCCTGTTTCGGTGTGAAATTCGGTCGAGGCAAAGGCGTGGTCACGGCTGTGGGCGAAGTTCAGCACCAATGCCGCTTGAAGAAGCGTTCGCGCGGTTGCCGAGATGCCGGCAGCCCGGCGCGCCGGCGAATTTCTGCCGTCGGCGGCGACGGCCAGTGGCGATTCGACCGTTGTTCCGTCGGAAAGGGTGGCAATGACATTCCCTGGCTCGATGGTCCAGTTGTCGACCATCGCACGGTGCCACTCGATGCCGCCATGTGCCGCCACCGTCTTTTCAAGCACCGCGTTGAGAACCCGATTCTGGAAGTTGAAGCCGAAATGGTCTTCGCCGATCTCGCCGGCGCGAAATGTGACCATCGGACTGCGGATCAGCCGCGACGTGCCATCGATGATGCGCATCACCTTGAGCGGCGCGGCATCGGGGGTAAGGGCACCGAGCACGCCAAGACGATCGAGATATTTCAACGCCGGCACCATCAGGGCGGTGGTGCGGCCGTCATCGGCCCGTGCCGGCGGTCCGGCGAGGATGACGCCAAAGCCGGCATCAGCGAAGGCGAGGGCGGAAATCAGGCCGACAGGCCCCGTGCCGGCGACCAGAATGCGGTTTTTCGTGTCGACGCTCATGTGCCGCCGTCCATGCTATCGAAGTGCCCGTGCACCTCAGTCGTCCTGATATAATGCGGGCCTAAGCCATTGATCAACGCGGCGATTCATCCCATTCGTCGCCTTGGACGACTGTGGCGGTCATTTTGCTGTTGCTGACGATGGTAGCCGTTTGCCAAGCCGCTTGCGGAACTGTAGTTGACGCAGCGTTCCATCCTTTGGTCTGGCTTTCAGCTTGTCTGAAAAGCGGCCCTGCTATTAAGTGCCTGAAGAAGCGGAGATTGCCAATTGCAAGCTGGGCCGAGCGACGGAGGAGAAGTAAATTCCCGCTGCGCTTACTCCTTTTACTTGCATATGGTGCAGTCAGCCGCTCGGTTGAGATTTGCGAACTGGATTGGCGGGGACCGTGAAGCCTAAAAAAGTCACATGGCCGCAGGCTCGCGCCTTTTCGGTGCATCTGCTCACTGCATCTGGGTCGTTCCTGGCGTTCCTGTCGCTGGTTGCTGCGAGCGAGGAGCGCTGGACGGCGATGTTCTGGTGGCTGGGTCTGGCGCTGTTCGTTGACGGTATCGACGGGCCGATCGCGCGCAAGCTCGAGGTCAAGGAAATCCTCCCGACATGGTCGGGCGAGTTGCTCGATAACATCATCGACTACGTCACCTATGTGCTGATCCCGGCTTTCGCACTCTACCAGAGCGGTTTCATGGGCGAGGGGCTGTCGTTCCTCTCGGGTGCTATCATCGTCGTGTCGAGCGCGATCTACTATGCCGACACCGGCATGAAGACGAAGGAAAACTTCTTCAAGGGCTTCCCGGTTGTCTGGAACATGGTGGTGTTCACGCTGTTCGTCATCGAGCCCGGACAATGGGTGTCATTCGGTGTCGTCGTCGTTGCCGGCATACTGACTTTCGTGCCGATGAATTTCCTGCATCCGGTACGCGTTGTCCGCTTGCGCAACATCAACCTGCCGATGACGCTGATCTGGTGCGCATTCGGCACGGCTGCACTGCTGCAGCAGATGCATGCCAGCGAGTGGATCAAGATCGGCATCGCCATCAGCGGCCTCTATCTGTTCTTCATCGGCGGCGTGATGCAGTTCTTCCCCAAGCTCGGCGGCAAGCCCAATCTCGACGCAGGGAAGGACTGACGCCGTGCCCAAGGCCATACGAGTCCACACCCATGGCGGCCCCGAGGTCTTGGCATATGAAAATGCCGATGCCGGGCGACCGGGGCCGGGCCAGGCGCTGATCCGCCATACGGCGATCGGACTGAACTTCATCGACGTCTATTTCCGCACCGGTCTTTATCCGGCGCCCAACGGCATGCCGGTGACGCCCGGTGGCGAAGCGGCGGGCGTTGTGCTCGAACTGGGCGAGGGGGTCGACTGGCTGAAGGTCGGCGACCGCGTCGCCTATGCCGTGCCCACCGGTGCCTATTGTGAAGAACGCGTGATCGCCGCTGACAGGCTGGTCAAGGTGCCTGACGGCATCAGCGACGAGCAGGCCGCGGCGATGATGCTGAAGGGCATGACCGCCGAATATCTGCTTCTCCGCACTTTCAAGGTGAAGGCCGGCGACACGGTCCTCTATCATGCGGCTGCGGGCGGTGTCGGGCTGATCCTTGGGCAGTGGGCGAAGCATCTCGGCGCAACCGTGATCGGCACCGCAGGCTCCGAGGACAAGGCGGCGCTCGCCAAGGCACATGGCTTCGACCACGTCATCAACTACTCCGACCAGGATTTCGTCGCTGAAGTGGCCAGGATCACCGGCGGCAAGAAGTGCGATGTCGTCTACGATTCCGTTGGCAATGATACATTCCCGGGCTCGCTCGACTGCCTGAGGCCGATGGGCACTTTCGTGAGTTTCGGACAGTCGTCGGGGCCGATCCCACCGTTCAGCATTTCGCTGCTGGCGCAAAAGGGCTCGCTCTATGCGACGCGGCCGACCATCTTCGCCTACAATGCCAAGCGCGAAGACCTGGTCCGTTCTGCCGATGCGCTGTTTGATGTGGTGCTCAAAGGGGCGGTGAATATCAGGATCAACCAGCGTTATGCGTTGCGCAACGCCGGCCAGGCACATGCCGATCTCGAAGGCAGAAGGACCACGGGGACAACGGTACTTATTCCTTGAGTTTTCGCTTAATTTCTTGAAGCTCTTTCAACTTGTGACATGCTTTGCGCCGGGAGCAGGACGCGCCTACCATGCCCTCGGGAACATAAAAAGAACTGACAATGGGAGGCGTTGTGGACACAACCCCTTTAGCCAATGGTCCGAACCTGCTTGAGGTTCGCGGCCTGACGAAGATATTCGGCACGTTGAAGGCGTGCGATCAAGTCGACCTGACCATCGCCAAGGGCGAAATTCACGCTTTGCTCGGCGAAAACGGTGCCGGCAAGTCGACACTGGTCAAGATGCTGTTCGGCTCGCTCGAGCCCAATGCGGGCGAGATCAGCTGGAATGGCCAACAGGTCGCCATCACCAGCCCCGGTGTCGCCAAGAAGCTCGGCATCGGCATGGTTTTCCAGCATTTTTCGCTGTTTGAGGCGCTGACCGCTGCCGAAAACATCGCACTTTCCCTGGCAGACGACACGCCGATCAGCACCATTGCCGCCAAGGCACGCGCGCTGTCTTACAGCTACGGCCTGCCGCTCGACCCGGATTCGCTCGTCGGCGACCTGTCGGTCGGCGAGCGCCAGCGCATCGAGATCATCCGCTGCCTGCTGCAGACACCCGAACTCATCATCCTCGACGAGCCGACCTCGGTGCTGACGCCGCAGGAGGCCGACAAGCTGTTCGAGACGCTGGAAAGGCTGCGCGCCGAAGGCAAGTCGATCCTCTACATCTCGCACCGCCTCGACGAGGTCCGCCGCCTGTGCGACAGCGCCACGATCATGCGCCACGGCAAGGTTGTCGGCCATTGCGATCCTCGGCAGGAAACGCCGGCCTCGCTGGCGCGCCTGATGGTCGGCACCGACGTCAAGAACGCCGAACGCACCACCGCGTCGGTGCGCGGCGAGGAATTGCTCAGCATCTGCGGCATGAGCCGCAAGCCTGCCGGTCCGTTCTCGATGCCGCTCAAGAACATCTGGCTGGATGTCGCTGGCGGCGAGGTGATCGGCATTGCTGGTGTTGCCGGCAACGGCCAGGGCGAACTTTTCGAAGCGATCTCGGGCGAGGCGTTGCAGGAAAGTGCCGAGGCGATCCGCATTCGCGGCCAGTCGGCGGGGCGCATGGGGATTTCTGCCCGCCGCCTGCTGGGTGCGGCTTTCGTGCCCGAGGAACGCCTCGGCCATGGTGCGGCACCGCGGATGCGGCTGTCGGAGAACCTTTTGCTGTCGCGCCACGCAACCGACGGCAAGGCTTTTGTCGGGACCGGCGGCCTGGTCAAGTCAGGCGCGATCCAGAAGGCCGCTCAACGCATCATCCAAGCGATGGATGTACGCAAGAGCGCGCCCGACCCTGAGGCCGCGGCACTGTCGGGCGGCAATCTGCAGAAATTCATCATCGGTCGCGAACTTGACCGCAATCCGGCTGTCATGGTGGTCAACCAGCCGACCTGGGGCGTCGATGCGGGCGCTGCCGCGCGCATCCGCCAGGCGCTGATTGAACTGGCACGCAACGGTTCGGCGGTGCTGGTGATCAGCCAGGATCTCGACGAGCTGTTTGAAATCTCCGACTCGATCGCCGTCATGCACAATGGCGAGCTGTCGAAACCGATTCCGATTGCGGAAGCCACGCTCGAGCGGATCGGGCTTTTGATGGGCGGCGCCGAACCGGGTCATCCCGAGCCCACGAAGGAGGTCGCGTGATGCGGATCGAACTCGTCAGACGTCCGGAACGCTCAGCACTTTTCGCCGCCCTTTCGCCCTTCATCGCGCTTGCATTGACGCTCATTGCCGGCGCGATCATGTTCTCGGTGCTCGGCAAGAACCCGGTTGAAGCGCTGTATTACTATTTCATCGACCCGCTGCGCGAAGTGTGGTCGCTGCATGAACTGGCGGTAAAGGCAGCTCCGCTGATCCTGATCGCGGTCGGGCTGTCGATCTGCTATCTCTCCAACAACTGGAATATCGGTGCCGAAGGCCAGTTCATCATCGGTGCCATCACTGGCTCGATCTTGCCTGTGATGTTTCCCGAGTTCCAATCGTGGATCGTTCTGCCGCTGATGTTGTTGATGGGCATCGCCGGTGGTGCCGCTTATGGCGCCATCCCGGCCTACCTCAAGGTGCGTTTCAACACCAACGAGATCCTGACCAGCCTGATGCTGGTCTATGTCGCGCAGCTGTTCCTCGACTGGATGGTGCGCGGCCCCTGGCGCAACCCGGCCGGCATGAATTTTCCGGAGACACGCACCTTCAGCGTTGCTGCAACGCTGCCGGAAATCTGGTCGGCGTCAGGCCGTGCCAACTGGGGCTTCGTATTCGCCATCGTTGCAGCGATTGCGATGTGGTTCATGCTCTCGCGCACCTTGAAAGGCTTTGAAGTGCTCGTGCTGGGCCAGAGCCCGCGCGCTGGCCGCTTCGCTGGCTTTTCGCAGTCGCGTATGGTGTTTTTCGCCTTCCTCGTTTCCGGTGGCCTGGCTGGGCTGGCCGGAATCTCGGAAGTTTCAGGCGCCATCGGCCAGCTCAGGCCGACGATCTCGCCCGGCTACGGCTTTGCCGCGATCATCGTTGCCTTCCTGGGCCGGCTGAACCCGCTGGGCATCGTCGCGGCCGGCCTTGTGCTGGCCTTGTCCTACCTCGGCGGCGAGGCGGCACAGATCTCGATCGGCGTGTCCGACAAGGTCGTGCGTGCCTTCCAAGGCATGCTGCTGTTTTTCGTGCTCGCCTGCGACACACTCATTCTTTACCGCATCCGCTTTGTCGGCTCCTCCGCTGCAAAGACCGTGGAGGCCAAGTAAAATGTTTGAAGACATTCTGATAACGGTTGCGACGGCGGCGACCCCGCTCTTGATCGCAGCAGTCGGCGAAGTGGTGGTCGAGCGCTCGGGCGTGCTCAATCTAGGCGTCGAAGGCATGATGGTGATGGGGGCGGTGACCGGTTTTGGCGTAGCACTCGCCACCGGCTCGCCCTGGCTCGGCGTGTTGGCGGCGATCATCGTCGGCGCGCTGTTTTCACTGCTGTTCGGCTTTTTGACGCTGACGCTGGTGACCAACCAGGTTGCGACCGGCCTTGCGCTGACGCTGCTTGGCCTCGGCCTTGCCGGCATGCTGGGCGAAAGCTTCGTCGGCCTGCCAGGCGTCAAGATGAGCTACATCTACATTCCCGGCCTTACCGATCTGCCGCTGGTCGGCAAGCTGCTCTTCGGCCAGGACCCGCTGTTTTACGTCTCGATATTTCTAACGGCGGGCGTGGCCTACTTCCTGTTCAAGACGCGTGCGGGCCTGACCTTGCGCTCGATCGGCGACAACCACACTTCGGCGCATGCGCTCGGCATCAAGGTCATCGCCATCCGCTATCTCGCGGTGATGTTCGGCGGCGCCTGTGCGGGCCTAGCCGGTGCTTATCTGTCACTCGTCTACACCCCGCAATGGAACGAAAACATGACCGCCGGGCGCGGCTGGATCGCGCTGGCGCTCGTCGTCTTCGCCTCCTGGCGGCCATGGCGGGTGTTGGCGGGTGCTTATCTTTTCGGAGCGGTTTCGATCGGCCAGTTGCATGCCCAGGCCCTGGGCATCGGCGTGCCGTCGCAGCTGCTTTCTTCGCTACCCTATCTGGCGACCATCGTTGTCCTTGTTCTAATCTCGCGGAACAGGCGACTGACGATGGTGAACACTCCGGCTTCATTGGGGCGGCCGTTTGTGCCAGATCGCTAAGGGCATGGTCTCACCTCGAAGCCGCGCTGCGGTTTTCAAGGAACGGCCATGTCACTGGGACTATAAAAAGGATGGGATAGTGCCCCGGGCAACCACTATGAGGAACAAAAGCATGAAGAAGACAATTTTGTCGTTGGCAGCGGCTGCCGCCGTGATGTCATTCGGCACCATCGCAGCAGAGGCCAAGGTCAAGGCCTGCTGGATCTATGTCGGGCCGATCGGCGACTTTGGTTACTCCTACCAGCACCACCAGGGCCTGCTGCAGGCGAAGGAAAAGTTCGGCGACCAGCTCGAGACCGCTTATCTCGAAAGCGTGCCGGAAGGTGCCGACGCCGAGCGCGCCATCGAGCGTTTTGCTCGCTCGGGCTGCAACATCATCTTCGCGACGTCGTTCGGGTTCATGGACCCGCTCAACAAGGTTGCCGGCAAGTTCCCGGACGTGAAGTTCGAGCACGCCACCGGCTACAAGCGCGAACATCCGAACGTTGCGACCTACAACTCGAAGTTCCATGAAGGCCGTTACGTACAGGGCGTGATCGCCGCCAAGGAATCGAAGGCTGGCGTTGCCGGCTACATCGCATCCTTCCCGATCCCCGAAGTGGTGATGGGCATCAACGCCTTCATGCTGGGCGCACAGTCGGTCAACCCCGACTTCAAGCTCAAGGTCGTGTGGGCCAACACCTGGTTCGACGCCGGCAAGGAAGCAGACGCTGCCAAGGCGCTGATCGACCAAGGCGTCGACATCATCACCCAGCACACCGACTCGACCGCGCCGATGCAGGTTGCGACCGAGCGCGGTATCAAGGCGTTCGGCCAGGCTTCCGACATGATCAAGTTCGGCCCGACCACGCAGCTGACCTCGATCGTCGACGATTGGGGTCCGTACTACATCGAGCGCATCCAGGAAGTCATCGACGGCACCTGGAAGCAGAGCGACGTGTGGGGCGGCATGAAAGAAGGCCACGTCGTGATGGCGCCCTACGCCAACATGTCGGACGAGACGAAGAAGTTGGCCCAGGAAACCGAAGCCAAGATCAAGTCCGGTGCGTTCAACCCCTTCACCGGCCCGGTCACCAAGCAGGACGGCACCGAGTGGCTGAAGGCCGGCGAAGTGGCCCAGGACAGCGTCCTGCTCGGCCTGAACTTCTACGTCAAGGGCGTGGACGACAAGCTGCCGCAGTAAGCCGGCTGGCATTGCTCGAACGCATAAGCGTTCCGCAAACAAAGAACCCCCGGTTTTCGCCGGGGGTTTTTTGTTGGATTTAAGATAGTCGGCTGGTGGGGTCAGACAGCCGACCCGTAGAGGTCATAGGCGTCAGCGCTGTCGATCTTGACGGTGACGATGTCGCCGACACGCAGCGGACGGCGCGACTGGATGTGCACCGAACCATCGATCTCGGGCGCGTCGTATTTGGTGCGGCCCTTGGCCGAGGTGCCGTTTGCCTCGTCGATGATGACGGGCAGGCGCTTGCCAACCTTCTTGGCCTGCTGGGCGGCCGAAATCTTCTGCTGGCGCTGCATGAAACGGTGCCAGCGGGCCTCCTTGACCTCTTCAGGCACCTGTTCGAGGCCGAGATCGTTGGAACGCGCGCCCTGCACCGGCTCGTATTTGAAGCAGCCGGCGCGATCGATCTTGGCGTCGTCGATCCAGTCGAGCAGCATCTCGAAATCTTCATCGGTCTCGCCGGGGAAACCGACGATGAAGGTCGAGCGGATGGCGAGGTCGGGGCATACGTCGCGCCAGCCGCGAATGCGCTCCAGCGCCTTTTCGCCATGGGCTGGGCGGCGCATGTTCTTGAGCACCTGCGGCGAAGCATGCTGGAAGGGAATGTCGAGATAAGGAAGGATCTTGCCTTCGGCCATCAGCGGAATGACATCGGCGACATGCGGGTAGGGGTAGACATAGTGCATACGCACCCAGATGCCGAGCTCGCCGAGTTCCTGCGACAGATCGAGGAACTTTGCCTTGACCTCGCGATCCTTCCACGGCGACGTGGCGTACTTGATGTCGATGCCGTAGGCGCTGGTGTCCTGCGAGATGACGAGCAGTTCCTTGACGCCGGCATTGGCGAGCTTTTCCGCCTCGCGCAGCACATCTCCAGCGGGACGTGACACCAGGTCGCCGCGCAGGTCGGGAATGATGCAGAAGGTGCAGCGGTTGTTGCAGCCCTCTGAAATCTTGAGATAGGCGTAATGGCGTGGTGTCAGCTTGACACCTTGCGGCGGCACCAGGTCGGTGAACGGATCATGGGCAGGCGGGGCTGCCTCATGCACTGCGGCCATCACGCTTTCATAGGCCTGCGGTCCGGTGATCGCGAACACGTTGGGGTGCTTTTCGCGGATCAGCTCGGGTGTCGCGCCCATGCAGCCGGTGACGATGACCTTGCCATTTTCCTTCATCGCCGTTCCGATCGCATCCAGCGACTCGGTGCGCGCGGAATCAAGGAAGCCGCAAGTGTTGACCACGACAAGGTCAGCGCCATCATGCTTGCGAGCGATTTCGTAGCCTTCGGCGCGGAGCTGGGTGAGGATGCGTTCGGAATCGACAAGCGCTTTCGGGCAACCGAGGCTGACAAAACTGACGCGGGGTGCTGCAGACATGGACGGGTTTCCAAAGGACAAGGGCCGCAACCCCTGAAGGCCGGCCCGGAAGTCTCGAATTTTTACGATCTGTCGGCTCAAAAAAGAGCTCAATTCGGGCGGCGCAATAGCACAAATCCGCTGTCAAGCAAACCAGGACGCTGACAACGCCTGAAAATGACAAGGGCCGGGTCGAACCCAGCCCTTGTCTCGAATGTAATTTTAGTGGCCGCCGCTAGTTCCGCCGAACCATGGGCTCAGGAAGCCAAACTGGTTGGGGAACTGATCGACGGCACCGTCGAACAGCATCTTGATGGCGACGTAGAGGATGATCACCAGGCCGATATAGGCGATCCAGCGATACT
The DNA here is from genome assembly GCF_056398585.1 of Aminobacter sp. 01T433. Lineage (NCBI taxonomy): Bacteria > Pseudomonadati > Pseudomonadota > Alphaproteobacteria > Hyphomicrobiales > Phyllobacteriaceae > Aminobacter > Aminobacter sp. 01T433. The sequence continues at coordinate 27,710 of NZ_JBFTPR010000017.1, read as the reverse complement.
TGTGCAGCAAACGCGCAACGAACGAAGCGGCAAAGCCCATCAGTGCGATCGACAGCGCCAGGCCGATGATCAGGACGGTCGGGTGATCCATGGCCGCGCCGGCAACAGCGAGGACGTTGTCGAGCGACATCGATACGTCGGCGATGACGATCTGCCAGGCGGCCTGGGCAAAGGTCTTGCGCGGGCCCTTGCCTGCGATCCTGCCGTCCTTGTCGTAGTCGGCGTCGGAAAGCGCTTCGGTCGCCTCATGTTCCTGTTCGTGGCTGACGCTGAGCTCGCGCCACATCTTCCAGCACACCCACAGCAGCAGCAGGCCGCCGGCGATGAGAAGCATCGGTCCGATGGCCAGGAGCCACTGGGTAATCAGCGCGAAACCGATACGAAGCACGGTTGCGGCCGCAATGCCGACGAGGATGGCCTTCTTGCGCTGATCGGCGGGGAGGCCCGCGGCGGCAAGGCCGATGACGATAGCGTTGTCGCCAGCGAGGACGAGATCGATAGCTATGACCTGCAGAAGGGCTGTGAAGCCTGCGGCAGTAAATATCTCCATCAGAGGGGACCTCTCCATTCATCTCGGCGAATAGATGTGGGCTATATCGGTCGCTGCTTGCTCGTCAACCGACTAGCTTGGCGTTTAGCTGAAATACGCAAAAACCATGGCTTTGCTGACACCAGACTGACATTTTCCGGCACCAATTTCGGCACAATGGACCTAAGGGAGGAAGCCTGCGAGGACCTGCAGGCCAGGCAAGCTCAGTCGCAAACGTATTTGACGCGACCTGAGAGGCTGCCTGCCGCACGGCAGGCAATAGGCTTGGTGCTGGCAGCGTCAGCGGCGGTGCTCGGCGCGCGCGTCACCGGGCGAGGGCCGGGCTGCTGGGTAGCGAAGCGGATCTCCGGCCCGGTTGGAAAAGCAGCCGCTTGCTCGCGTTCGGCAGCGGCGCGCTTTGCCTCGTCGTCCTGCCAGAACCGCCTCGTGTCGACCTGCTTTGGAATAACCACCGTGCCGTCGGACGAACGGCTGCAGCCGCCGAAAACAATGGTCGACAGGCAGATCGGAAGTGCAAGGGCAAAGCGCTGTATGATCATAGTGCCCATTCTATAGCGTGACACGTTCGCCCAAGAAAGATCGCATTTCCAGTGAGTTGCAGAAGTTTTGCAGCGATGGCTGCATCGCAGCGGTCATCACCGAGAGGCAGGATCACATGGTCGTCAATTGCCGAATGTTTGGCGCCGACCTAGCTTTGCAACAAGGCGTAGCTGATTTTGCAGCGCGAACCCCATCTCGACCAGCGATCGCGCGACGTGCCGTTGCGCGATAGGGGGCTTGGTGTAGGGTAGGCTTCGCAGGAGAACTCGTAACCTTCGGATGAGTTGTCGATGCTGAAGCGTATGCTTGTTATGCTGGCGCTCACCGCCATTGTTCTCGGTGGTGTCTTCGGCTTTGCCGCATTCAAATCCTCGATGATCACCAAGGTGATGGCTTCGCTGGCCAACCCGCCGCAAACCGTTTCGACGATGGTCGCCGCCTCGCAGGACTGGCAATCGCAACTGGAGGCGGTGGGCAGCGTGCGGGCGGTCAATGGCGCCAATCTCAGCGCCGAGGTTGCCGGGATCGTTTCCGTGTTGCACTTCGAATCCGGCGCCGACGTCAATAAGGGCGACATCCTCCTGCAGCTGGAGTCAGCCGACGACGTCGCCCATCTCAATGCATTGAAGGCGACCATGACGATCGCCCAGCTTACCTTTGACCGCGACTCCAAGCTGGTCAAAACCGATGCCGTGAGCCAGCAGGTGGTCGATACCGACAAGGCCAACCTGCTCAATGCCGAGTCGCTCGTCGCCCAGCAGCAGGCACTTGTCGACTACAAGACCGTCGAGGCGCCGTTCGCCGGACGTCTCGGCATCCGCCAGGTGGACCTCGGCCAGTACCTTCCCGCCGGAACCTCCATCGTCACCCTTCAGCAGATCGACCCGATCTACGTCGACTTCTACGTGCCGCAGCAAGCTCTGGCGCAGATCAAGGTGGGCCAGGCCGTCACGGCAAAAGTCGACACCTTCCCCGACAAGACATTTCCCGGCCAGATCTCGGCGATCAATTCGCAGGTCGACGTGGCGACCCGCACCGTGCAGTTGCGCGCCACCATGCAAAATGGCGACCACCTATTGCTGCCGGGCATGTTCGCCACCATCGATATCGATACCGCCGCGCCGCAGAAATACGTAACGCTTCCGCAGACGGCGATCGCCTTCAATTCATATGGCGATATCGTTTATCTCGTTGACGACAAGGGCAAGGACGCGGACGGCAAGCCCCAGCTCGCCGCGCGCCAGGCTTTCGTCACCACTGGCGCAACGCGCGGCGATCAGATCGCCGTGCTGAGCGGCATCAAGGATGGCGATGTCGTGGTCACCGCCGGGCAGCTCAAGCTGCGTAACGGTTCGCCCGTCAATGTCGACAACACCGTGCAACCCGCCAACAATCCAGATCCACAACCGGTCGACAAATAGCAGGCGCAGTCTGGCGAGATAGTTCGCAGAAGGAATGCGGCGATGAACTTCACAGACCTCTTTATCCGCCGCCCGGTCCTGGCAATCGTCGTCAGCCTGACCATCCTCGTGCTTGGCCTGCGCGCCATCGGCTCGCTGCCGGTCCTGCAATATCCGCGCACCGAAAACACCGTCGTCACGGTCACGACCACCTATTATGGCGCCGATCCCGACGTCATTGCCGGTTTCATCGCCACGCCGCTGGAAAACGCCATCGCCCAGGCCAACGGCATCGACTACATGAGCTCGACCAGCCAAACCGGCGTCAATGTCATCACCATCTACCTCCGGCTCAACTATGATGCCGACAAGGCGCTGACCGAGATCAGCACCAAGGTCGCCTCGGTCATCAACCAGCTGCCGTCGGGCACGCAGCAGCCGGTGCTGAGCGTCAAAGTCGGCCAGACGATCGACGCCATGTATATGGGCTTCGACAGCGACGTGCTGCCGCGCAACAAGATCACCGACTATCTGGTGCGCGTGGTGCAACCCAGGCTGCAGGCGGTGCCTGGCGTGCAGACCGCGGAAATACTTGGCGGCCAGAACTTCGCGCTACGCGCCTGGCTCGACCCGGCCAAGCTTGCCGCCTATGGCTTGACCGCGACCGACATTTCAACGGCACTTCAGCAAAACGATTATATCGCCGGCCTCGGCACCACCAAGGGCCAGATGGTCGAGGTCAACCTAACCGCCTCGACCTCCCTGCACAGCGCCGAAGAATTCTCCAACCTCATCGTCAAGCAGGCCAACGGCGCCATCGTGCGCCTGAAAGATGTGGCCAACGTGACGCTTGGCGCCGACGACTATGAATCGCAGGTCGCCTTCGACGGCAAGCAGGCGGTCTATATCGGCATCCAGGTGGCGCCGGGCGCCAATCTGCTCAACGTCATCGCCGGCGTGCGCGCGGAATTCCCAGGCATCAAGGCGCAGCTGCCGGAAGGCTTGCGCGGGGAGATCGTCTACGATTCCACCGACTTCGTGAACAGCTCCATTCGTGAGGTGATCAGGACGCTCGGCGAGGCGCTGCTGATTGTCACCCTGGTCATCTTCGCCTTCCTCGGATCGCTGCGCTCGGTGCTGATCCCGACTGTCGCCATCCCGCTATCGCTGATCGGCACCTTCGCCTTGATGCTGGCGCTCGGATTTTCGATCAACCTTCTGACGCTGCTGGCGCTGGTTCTGGCCATCGGCCTCGTCGTCGATGACGCCATCATCGTGGTCGAGAACGTCAACCGGCACCTCGACGAGGGCGTGAAGCCCATACCGGCCGCGATCATGGCGGCGAGGGAGCTCGGAGGCCCAATCATCGCGATGACGGTGGTGCTGGTCGCCGTCTATGTGCCGATCGGCTTCCAGGGCGGCCTGACCGGCGCGCTGTTCACCGAATTCGCCTTCACGCTGGTCGGTGCCGTCACCGTCTCGGCCATCATCGCGCTCACCTTGTCGCCGATGATGTGCTCGCGCATCCTGAAGGCCCGCGACCCCGAACGGCGCGGCTGGCAGGAGCGGCTGACCGAAACCATCGACCGCACCTTCGCGCGCATCCGCGACCGCTACGAGCGCTGGCTGCACGGCAGCCTCGGCTATCTCCCGGTGACCGCGACCTTTGCCTTCATCGTTCTCGGCAGCATCTATTTTCTCTATGCCGGGGCCAAGAGCGAGCTGGCGCCGCAGGAAGATGCCGGCATCATCATCTCGTCGTCGACACCCGCACCCAATGCGACCCTGGAGCAGAAACTGCTCTATTCCAGGCAGGTCTACGAGACCTTCGCCAAATATCCGGAGACCGCGCATGTGTTCCAGATCGACGCGCCGGGCACGTCGATCGCCGGCATGGTGTTCACGCCGTGGGATCAGCGCAGCCGCACCACCAACCAGCTCCAGCCGGTCATCCAGCAGCAGCTCAACGGCATCGCAGGCGTCCGCGCCGCAGCCTTCCAGCTTCCGCCGCTGCCGGGCAGCCAGGGACTTCCGATCCAGTTCGTGCTGAGCACGACGGACTCATTCGTGCAGCTCAACCAGGTGGCGCACGATTTCCTACAGGAAGCCGTGAAAAGCGGCATGTTCATCTTCCTGGACAGCGACCTCAAGATCGACAATCCGCAGTCGGTCGTCCAGATCGACCGCAACAAGACAGCCCAGCTCGGCCTGAAAATGAGCGATGTCGGCGCCGCACTCGGCGGTATGCTGGGCGGCGGCTACGTCAATTATTTTAGCCTCGACGACCGCTCCTACAAGGTGATCCCGCAGGTCCAGCAGGGTAGCCGGCTCAACACGCAGCAGCTGATGAACTATTATGTCGGCGTCGTGAACGGCGTTCCGATCCCGCTGTCGACCATTGCGACGATTTCCACCAAAACCATCCCCGAATCGATCAATCACTTCCAGCAGCTCAACAGCGCGACGATCCAGGGCGTGGCCGCGCCAGGCGTGGCGCAGGCCGACGCGCTGAAATTCCTGCAGGATCTCGCCAAACGCACGCTGCCGCAGGGCTATTCGGTCGATTATGGCGGGCTGTCGCGGCAATACATCCAGGAATCGTCAGGCTTCATCGCCACCTTCGGCTTCGCCCTGATCATCATCTATCTGGCGCTCGCCGCTTTGTTCGAGAGCTTTCGCGACCCGATCATCATCCTGGTTTCGGTGCCCATGTCGATCGCCGGTGCGCTGATCTTCATCAATATCGGTATCGGCGGTGCCAGCTTGAACATCTACACCGAGGTCGGGCTGGTGACGCTGATGGGACTGATTAGCAAGCACGGCATCCTGATCGTGGAATTTGCCAACGATTTGCAGCAGCAGGGCAAGTCCAAGCGCGAGGCGATCGAGGAAGCCTGTGGAATCCGGCTGCGCCCGATACTGATGACCACGGCTGCCATGGTTCTGGGCGTGGTGCCGCTTATCATGGCGTCGGGTGCAGGTGCTGTGTCGCGCTACAATATGGGCCTCGTCATCGCCAGTGGCCTTTCGATAGGCACCATGTTCACGCTGTTTGTCGTGCCTGCGGTCTACATGATGATCGCCACCGACCATTCAAAGCATGCCGAGGCAGGGCAGGTGGCCGAAGCCGGGTGACGCCGACCTTGTCTAAGCCTCAAGGACAATGGACTGCGGCCAGCGCTGCAGGGCGTCTCGGCCAGCGTCGGTGAGATCATAAACGCCCCGATCGACCCGCACGAACCAGCCATAGACATTGTCGAGCAGGATTTTGGGCGCGCGCGCGACGGCTTGGGTCAGGTCGCGCGGTCGTTTCGGCCCTTCGGCCAGCGCCACCGCGCATTTGAGCGCATCCTGGCGGTAGGCCGTCATGATCGGCGCGCGAGAACCGCCACCGACAACCGGGTCGCCTTGCCTGCGGCGATGCTCGTCGACCAGCCGCGAGCGCCGTTTCGTATCACGCCTCGGCGCAGGCGCCACAGGGCTGAGCAACACCTCCACGCGCCCGTCTTCGAAAACACCGAGCAGACCAAAGCCCAGCCGCCGGCACAAATTGCGGAACCGCTTGTCGCCCTCGCGGCCTTTGCCGCGCGGCGACATGCGCGCAGCAAGCCAGACCTCGTCGGCAGCCGCGGCGCGATCAACGCCCTGAAGGATCAGTTCGAGATTGAATTGCAGTTTCAATTCGCAGACCACCACGATCGGCGGCGCGTCCGCACTCAGCGCCAGCAGGTCGCAGCCGCCGATTTCGCCCTTGACCTCGAAACCCAGGCCTTCGAGGAAGCGCTTGACCGGACTGTAGAGCGCTGTTTCAAGCAATCAGGTTTTCCTCAGCAAATATGGCCGCCCGTCAAATGCAGTGGCGGCAGCTCATGCCAATTGCATTTGCTGGAGGCCGGCCAACAACCAACCAGCTTTTGCCAACCACCAGCTTTTGAACGAATCATGGCGGATATCATGCGGTTGCCATTGGATGAGTCGAGCCAAAGCTCAGCTATCTGTACTGACGATCTTCAAGCAAGTCGTGCTTGCGACGAAGTTGCCGCTCTTGGCGATGCGGCAACCATGTCGAAGCTGCATCGAACAAGTTGACGCGGTGACTGGACCAGCGCTACAAGCGCGCCACAAAGGTTCTGGGCAGCTCACCCTAATGCGTGTCTTCTCACCAAAAGAAGCGCGGACAGGGAAGGCGAGCAGGCCCAATGCCTCGGAGGGATGGCCGAGCGGTTTAAGGCACCGGTCTTGAAAACCGGCGTGGGTGCAAGCTCACCGTGGGTTCGAATCCCACTCCCTCCGCCAGTCAAATTGCCTATCTATTTGCATATTATAGGCTTTCTTGGATGGCGCATGTCTAGTCTGCACCCTAGCCTGCATCTCGGGCACATAGTTGGCCCATTTCCAGCATCGCGCTGCGACAGCCTGCCGCAGCCTGATGCGTGCCGAAATTAGCGAACAGGTACCGTTAGCCTGGCTTTAACCGCGCGCGATCCATTCTCAACGGATGGGCGATTTCACACCGAAGAGCACGACCTTAGGGCAAAAACTCGTTTACATGGCGATGACCATCGTGCGCCCCCAGAAGATCGCGCGAATTGCGACCGATGAACTAGGCCCGCATATTGCCAATGATCCAACCTTGGATCAGCGTAGCGAAGCCGAAATGCTGCTTCGTCTGATATTGATCCGTAGCAGTTTCTTGCAGTCGCTTTTTTGGATCGTGGCAACGGCGATAGTCGGCTATGCCTTCGGTCGCGCCGCATGGCATTCGTTCGGCGACAACAACATTGCGGTGCTGGCTCTCGCGACAGCCGGCGGTCTCGTGCTTTTCGGAGCGACGATGGGCGTGCAGGGTTGGGACATTCAGTCCATGGACGGCAACACGCTTCCTGAGCGGATTAATCAATGGATTTTTCGAACCTTGACCCTCTTGGGAACCTTGCTCGCCGTAATTTCGGGTAGTTGGGCAATCGGCCAATTGTAACAAATGCAAACCGTTCGCAATTGTGGTCATTACAAATGAAGCAGTTTCTGGTTGCCACAGTCATGACCTGTAGCGCCGTATCAAGTGCATTGGCCGGTCCGGCCTTTGTCTGTACGATGACAAACAACTTAGACAGCGGCGATAAATTGGAGCTGACATTCACAATCACCGACGCCGCTACGGGAAAGGGAATGGTCATAGGCAACGCGGGCACTGCCGACCTGTCGGTGACGCGTGGAGCCTTTAGCATGAACTTCTTCGAGTTTACCGATGTGGGCAATGTCATGTTGGCGACGGTGGCCATCCCGTCGGAATTGCCGACGACCTCGACGACTTCCGTTAAATATCCTCTCGTCTATTCACGCCACACCGTCATGAGCGTTCCCATGGCGAACGGCACAATGGGCGGCGAGATTGTACCGTCACAGTATCGGGGCGCATGCATATTCAAGAACTAAGGCCGCACTGGGTAGCACGTCAGTAGCTATGACCGTCGCTCATCGTGTCAGTTGCAGCCGCTATAGCGATTGCATGAGCCGCTGAATGTATTGCCGCTGCTATCCGTGCCTGAATAGGTCGAAAACCCATTGCCAAGGCTATGCTGCTGCATGTTCCACGAATTGCCGTCAGCGTCATGGCCGGTGGTGTAGGTCGAATTACCGTAGCGCTGCGAGTTCTGCGACCATGTATTGCCGGTGTAGCTGTTGGAGCCCTGCATGTTAGTAGTGTTGCCGTAACGCTGGACGTTGTAAGTGTTGCCGTTGCCGTCGCTACAGGTCTTGAATGCGCCGCTGCCAAAGCAGGAAGCCTGCACCGTAAGTGGGGTGATGAGGATCAAGGCGGCGGCAATCAGCATGGATTTCATTTAGCATTTTCCTTCCAACAAGCGGGATGAAGCCCGCGAAGCCCAAGGCGATGGCACTGCTCGTCGGCGCCCGGCCCAGAGCCTGCCACTCAACTCGAAGGCTCGCAACTTTCAGTTCGAAATGATTTTATGCCCGGCGAAATTACCTATGGGGCACATGCATTCCGCCGGGCACAAACGCAAACTGAACCCAGCCCAGTTGCGTGGATGGATGTATGCCCAATTGATCGCCTTCGATCTTGCGCTGCAATGCCGAAAACTTGCTCCCAGCCGCCATAAGTCGATAACTTTGACGTTCAGGTCGCCGAACGGGCGACGCCAGTGAATAAACGGCTGGATCAGACCTTCGGAGATTGGTAGCCGCGCCAACTGTAGCGGGAATAGCCAGCCGTTTGGCGGTCGCCCATCCTGAGCGACGAGGCATGAACCCCGGCCCTTTGCTGATGAGGCAGGCCTCTCCGCCACCGCGCCGTTGGACCGCAGTCGCATTCCCGTGGTGGGCCAGATTGAGTTCCTCGGGCTCGCATCGCTTGCGGTTGCAGACGATTGGATCGGCCTTGGCAGCTGATTTCTGCGCGAAATGGGAATGCGCTATTACGTTGCCGTCTCATCCCACCGGCTCGGCGACGCGCTTCTATAGAGACCTATTGTTGCCCGTTGGGGCCACATCGGCATACCACCGTTGCCGGTCCAACGCCTCGGGGCGCTGGCCGTCTCGCCAGCAGCCTTCAAGCCCTTCTCCCGACGATATTTGGCCGCGCAAAGCAACAAATTGGCGGCTGGCAACAAGTTTAGGGGAGTAGCGCTTCGTATATCGGCGGCAATCGACCAGCAAACCTCCCAGATATGTGCCGGTCATATGACAACGGGGCTTGAGCAAAGTGGGACTGTTTCGATTGCTGGTGCGACTGTTTGCTTGGACCAGCCGTCCCCCGTCCAATCGTCGGAACACGAAACCGCTCCAGCCGCGCCCTCCGAGGCAGGTGGCGTCACGCGCAATCGGGGTCAACCTGCGCCAGCCGCTCCCGATGGAAACCGTCCTGCGGGGCCGGTGCTGGGTCATCGATGGGGACACCATCGTGATTAACAATATTCGCGTGCGGCTTGCCGGTATAGATGCGCCCGAACTGGATCACCCTTGGGGCCAACAGTCGAAATGGGCCTTGGTCCAACTGTGCAAAGGCCAAACGGTGACGGCCCGGATCAAGCCCGAAGTTTCATACGACCGCATGGTGGCAGAATGTTTCCTGCCCGATGGGCGCGATTTGGGGGCCGAGCTAGTCCGCATTGGCTTAGCTCTGGACTGGCCCAAATTCTCTGGCGGCAAGTATCGTCACCTAGAGCCGGAAGATGTCCGACGCAAGCTCTGGCGCGCCGACGCTCGGCAGCGCGGCACCCCCTTCTAACGCCACCCTGATCGCGGCTTGCCCCGTTTTGCGTTGGATCGCGCGCGGTCGGCGGCTCTGTCCGCCCGGGTGACACCTGACGCGGCTTAGGGACACGCTGCTGCGCCTCCGACACGGCCCTTGGTCCGCTCTGTCTGATCTGCCGTTGTCGTTTGGTTCCAATCCAAATTCTGGAAAGGTCGCTACGACAGCGTTGGACGGAAACGTAATCCAGCTCGAACGTTCTGTGGGAGCAACTCGTTTGCTCTACGTATTTGCCCTTCCGTTCAGTGAGGCCTTTCGTACAGGCGCTCGAATTCCTCGGACCGCCGGTTGCTCTGCCCCATGCGCTTGGAGAACGCTTGCCACATGATACCAAGCAGCCTGACCGCCTCGCGCGTGCGCTCGACATCACCAGCAGCCTCGGCCTCGTCCCGGATTTGCTCCATTTGTCGGATGCCCTCCAGAAGCTCATTGGCCGCAGGTTTCGGCATATTTGCGTTCCTCAATCGCGCAGCGCGTCGAGCTTGAATGCGTTGCGAACGAGCCAGATCGAACGGTCATCTGCCTCCGCCATTTGGCGCGCCCGGTAAGGTCGGCTCATCACCAGATAGCGGATAGCGTCGACTGCATGATCTTCGGCCTCGGTGTCGAGATCTTCAGGCCGGTGCTGGTCGTGCACCATCATCGGCAACGTCCTGATTAGGTTATGGCAGGTCGAAAAGCAGAACAGCATTGTTCGGCCCTCCTCGTCGCCCCTCAGTCGAGCCCGTAGTTGATCCCATCCGCCTGTGCGACGGTCGCGGCTCACCCGTCGGTTATCGGCACGGCGGAACACCACCCCATGGCGTAGCATCGTCTCGGCAATTGACGGGCCGCTAGTCACGGCAAACGCCGCAGGGTCGAGCACGCCATAGTTGAGCCGTTCGCGGACGCCGTTGACCGTTTCGCTGGACACGATCCGGCGAGCAACCTCCTCGGCGGGCAATTTCAAACCAAGATTGGGCTTCCCCGGCTGCACGCCGTAAAATTCGCGATAGACGATAAGAGCCCCGCGCGGCAGCACGCGGCCATCGTGCTCCATGTCGTCCTGTACCACGCAGGCCCAGTATACGGCGAACGGCTTGGCGCTGCCCCAGTCCATCGCCCTAATTCTGATCCAGTGCGATGGAATTGCGAACGGCGCAATGACATGCCGGGTACGGCTCCACTCGTTGAAGAACTGACCTTCAAGGCCAGCGTCCCAATCACCATCGATCCACATGCGCTGCAAGTTTTCGCCACCGGATGCCCTTAGCCGGTTGATGTAGTTCGGATCGTTTGCAAGCAGGAAGGGATTGTCGACGAGACGACTAGGGATATAGGCCCGCGACAGCCCGGTGTCCGGATCGCGTATGATGCGGTCTGGGCCGTTGTCGACGAAATAGGATTTCAGCGCGAAATGACTTGGCCCGCCGGGGTTGGCCGTCAGTCGCATCTGGCATTTCACGCCTGCGGTGGAGCGGAGCGTCGCCATCAATTTCCACACAACATCGATGGACGGGAACTGGCCGACTTCCTCGATATAGCAACGGGTGAGCGAAAAGCCTTGGTAGGCCATCGCGTCCTTCTCGTTTTCGAGGTAGGCAAACCACAGTCTCGCACCGCTGCGGAACTGGAAATAGGAGCCGTGCTCTTTCCACTCGGCGGCATTGCCGTACAACTGCATCGCCGCCAGTTGGGTGTCCTTGAGATCGGTGCGCTGCCTGCGCACCATCAAGCCGCGCGCGTTGGGTCCATACTCAATCGCGTGATACCAGAAATCGAGCAGCGACCCGGCGGTCTTCCCGCCACCCCGTGCACCGCCGAACAGGATTTGATCGCACGGGCAACGGATGAAATCCCACTGTCGCTTGGTCGGCGTGACGCGTATTTCGACCGGCATGGCCTAGTGCCTTTGCAAACGACGCTCCCATTCGTCTTCTGACATAAGTACACCCGCTGCGACCTCGGGCTCCGGCGCCGGACGGTGGACTGTGGTCTCGATCTGTGACTTGTCGACGACAAGGCCGAGCAATTTGGCCTGCGCTACGATGGCGGCGATCATCGCGTTCGCGTTGCGGTCTTCCTGCGCAATCGCTAGCGCGTGGTCGAGGCCCGCCACCAGCGAGGCCACGGTTTTGGTGCTGCGATAGGCTGCCTCCCGGCGCAGCTCCGACAGGCGCGAGGCGACCTTGGGATTTCTAACCATCCTCGACGCTTCCGCGTCGGCCACGGGTCCGCGAGGCTTGTAGCCCGCGCGTACATAGGCTGCCGACTGCGAGAGCCCCTCGGCCAGCCCGCGACAAAAGGCTTCCTGCCGGGAGTTGAGCGCCTTGCGCGGGTTGGGAGTGTTGGTCGTCATGGTAACAGGATACCGCATTTGACGCAGCAATGTTGGCTTATTCGAGCGAGGGGAGGGTATGGATGCCGTCCCCGTTCCACACAGTTTTTCGACCGCGACGTTTCCGCTGGTTTGGGTCGTGCTGCCTACGGCCCCCTGATTTCAGCGGGCCCATTGCAGATGCCTCCGGTGACCCCTCAGCCGGTGAGCCGGGGCATCCGGGGGTGGAACCCCGACTGTCAGGCCGCCCTCGCTGGCGGGCGGCTGAGGCCGATTGGCGGGCATCTGGCCGAACGCGCCCGGCCCCGTTGCCTAAGGTCGGCAAGCAAGGAATGCCACCGATCACGGACCGAGCGCGCCGATCTGGCCCTTGGGCTTTGAGGAGGCAACAGAGGCCGGATTACACCAGCATAAGGCCGATCCGATGAACGATCCGTAGCGATGGCTAATATAATGGCCACTAATGGTTCACTGGCGAGCGCGCCCGGCAAACCTGCCTGATGGCTGATTGAGGGGGCCGTCGCTTGCCGGGCAAGCAATCCGAGTATGTGGCCCGGATGTAAGAGCTTGCCCCGAGAAGGTTGAGAAAAGCCATCCTCGGTTGGCGAGCGCGCCCGACACTTTGCATACCCGCGCCGGGCGCGCGATCCAAAGCATCCTACGCGGCGAAATGCCCGGATGGCCGCTATTTGCCCCATGTGCATTAATTTTTGGTTCCAGCAGCTTCGGCCCACCGCTGCACGCTCCGCGATCAGCGCTTGATGGTCAGGTGTGCCCTTGGGTGCGGGAGCTCGGCCCGGACCAAGGTAACTCTATCGCTGCCGAAGATGTCGAGAAGACGGAGGGGCAGGCACCTCGGCCCGTTGGGCGCTGATTGGCTGCTACAAGCAAGCAATTGGCACCAGGGAGCAAGTGCTGACGCAGGGCCAACCCCACGTGAATGCGGCAGGGCAACCCTGACTGCATGGAGATGTGTCATGAAGTTCTTCTCACGCTTTTTTGCCCACCGCGACAGCAACCTAACCACTGCTCTTGAGCGCCAGAGCTTGGGCAAGACCATGCCCGGCCAGACCGCAGCCATTGCAGGCCTTCGCTTGGGCGTTCTTGTGCTTTGAAATGCGTGGCGCCGCGCGCCATCGGGATGGTGACGTGATCTGTGTGAAACCGGCAACGCAAGAAGCGTGTGTCCGTCAAACGCAAACAATTGGCAGCTGAGAACAAGTCGCCACCTCTCTGAGGTGTTAGTCGGCCACGGAGCGTTCCGGCCTGTTGGTTGCTCAAATTCTAGCAAGTGAGCGCCCGCGCAAGCGGCCTTGACCGCAATGGTTGCGACCACAAAACCGGCGGCTATCACTGCCGTTAAGAAGGTGCTGAAAATGAAGTTTCTCGAAGCTCCAATGAAGGCGGTTGCAATCGTTGCGGCGCTCTCGTCAAGCGCCCAAGCTGCGTCAGACGCTTGCGATCCAAACTACGATCCCTGCGTGCCGGTCGCCTCGGATGTTGATTGTGCTTCCGGCAGAGGCAACGGACCAGCGTATGTGCAGGGGCCTGTGCGTGTAATAGGCACTGATATTTACGGGCTGGATCGCGACCACGACGGCATCGGTTGCGAGTAAGGAAAGATCGATGGGACAGTGGGTCAACCAAATGAAGTCGATGATCGCAGTGGCCGGTGGCCTGCTGGTGACGGTAGCTGCTAGCGTGTTGGCCCAGCCTGCCAATGCGCTTGAGCAATATACAATCGATGGTGAATTCGACGGCTGCGAATATGGCAAACTCTACGCCCTAGTGGGCGGCGGTGTCCTCGAGTGTCAGGCCCTCCAGATCGATATTGGGATCAACCCACTCGTCATTGCCGATGGCAGGCGCGTCTTAATGATCAACGAACAGGAGATGGACGGAACGCTCCACGACGGACAGGTGATCACCACACGTGTTTCCGACGATTTCGACGGTTGCGACTACGACAAGGTCTACAATCTCGACAATGGCCTGCTCTTTCAGTGCAGCTCATATCATTACCACTATGCCTACCGGCCGGAGGTCAAGATCATGATAATCGACGGCCGCAAGCCTACCGTATTGATCGCCGGCTACGAATATCGCGGTCAGCTGTTCAGAAAGTAGGATGGTCCTTTTAGCGCCGCTAGGATTTTAGGTTACCGCCCTTAGACACTTTTTCGACCTAGCCATCGCCACCTTTGACATGGCTGTGGGCCTGCTCCAAACTGAGTATGGCGACGGTTGGGGGGCATGGCCACATTTGGCATGCGCTTGAAACTTTCTAATTCATCCATTGCTAAGGCGAGCGCGACAACGAATGGGCGGGCAAATCAGAGTCTCGCACCGTCTTCGGCGACTGCATGGTGCAGATGGACGATGTGCTAGGGAAACTGGTCGATAGACTGCAACAGATTGGCGAACTCGAAAACACGCTGATCATTCTAAGCTCCGACAACGGGCCCGAATGCGAAATCCCGCCGCACGCCGCTCGCCATTTCGAGGGTGCAAGGGATCGAGTTGGGAGGGTGGCGTCCGGGTGCCGACCTTTGCCTACTGGAAGGGTACGATAACGCCTCGAAGGTCAGACGGTCTCTTTGACTTTGCGGACATTCTGCCCACCGCGCTCTCCCTCGCAGGCGTACCCGGGGCCAAACTTGCTGATCTGTTCCCCAAGACGACTTACATCGACGGCGTGGATCAAGCTTCGTTCCTCGTGGCGGACGACGGCCTGTCGGCTCGCCGCAGCCGTCCGTACACGCTGAACCAGTACTTCGCTGCCATACGTGTGGATGAGCTCAAATATGTCTGGACCGCAGAACTTGAAAACGCGGTCGTCCAAAAAGGCGATTGGGGTGGGTTCAGCGGCTCCATATTCACGGACACCGGCGGCGGCATAGGCTTCAATCTCTACACCGATCCCAAAGAAGATGTGAGCATCGGCATTCGTCACATTCCGATGGCGGTCCCGGTCATGGCTGCAGGCGCCTTCTACATGAAGGAGCTGATCAAGTATCCACCGCAGTTTAAGGTCGGCTTCCTGTCGAACAATCCCCCTGTGTATGACCTGATCCCGCAGATGCAGGACTTGCTCAGAAAGAACATGGAGAAAAATGGACCCGGCAGGCCAACGCCGTAGAAGGACAAATCTTCCGCTAGGAGTGACGGCGGGTCGTCAGCGCGATCCGCCGTCGCACCTTGGCAGGCCGCCAGTCTGTTTCGCGTCATGTCCGCTAAGGGGCGCTTCCCTGCCGAAGCTGCGGAAGGTCGTTGATCAGGCGAAGGGCAGCTTTCCCGAAGTAGCCGCCCGAAACCAGCCAGTCAGCTTTCCACCCCCCAAGCGGACATTGGCGGCGGAAACCTCATGGAGTGCGGCCCTCGCGGGCAAGCCATACCTAAGGCTCCCAAATGCCGATGAATTACGAGGCGACCAGCACCGTGGTGGCGCGCTCGAACGCCTATGACGGGCTCACGGCGCGCCCTCAGAAATCCCGCGCCGATAGCAATAATCACGCCGCCACGAGGGGTGCCCTCGCAGTCTCGTGGCGGCTGCATTCGTTGCTACGATCTGGGTCGTATGTCTGGGCTTGCTCAGCTTTTAGGTCGTTGCGAACTTCCGCCAGTCACCCGTTCCATTGAGGTGAGGCGGGTCCCCGCGTTGGCAGTAGGTTACTTCCAGAATTGACGCACTTGGTCGGCTGTGACAGTCGCCAGCAAATCGACGCTTCCGGTCACGACTGAATGGCTGAAGCGATGCTGATCGCGGACCGGCTCACGGTCTGGATTGAGCCCATCTATGGCCTCGACAAATTCCAGCGTAGCCCTTGCCATGTGTGCCCATAAGTCGGCGGTAAAGAGACGAAAACGATCCTTGTGGGCGACAGGACCAATATTTCTTGAGCCATCCTCGGTCATGTGCCAAGCCAGCCCTTCGACGCTTGGATGCGACCCTGCGTTGGAGTAGAAATCAAAGCTTGGCTTGAGATCGAACGGCGCAGGGCCTCTTTCCTTTTGCAGCTTGGAATAGACCTCACCAAACCCGAATTGCGTGTAGCGCTTCCTGCCTTCGCTATCGAACCACCGCTGCGCGTCGGACGGCACACGTCGGAAGTATTCAATTAGCTGGTGACACTCGACAAGATCACGGACCTGATGGCCGGCGGGTGACCAGAAGCCAGCAAGGGCTTGTAATGCCGCTGCACCGCAATCATTGATCATTCGGACGCCCAGATCGACCACGACATGCGTGGCTCGTTCGTCATTCCAATTTCCGCCGACAACAACGTCTTGTATCAGCCTAACGCATCCGAATGTCGCAGAACGATATGCGTCGCCAAGATTGCCGTTTTGTATAAGTGGTGTGTGCTGTGCCTCGACGGCGCTTACATCAAAAAGCATACGCATTGTCCTTTGTTCGCGGACGCCCGCAACGGTCGTAAATACCTTCTGCCTTGGCCATGGGCTGGCCTCTATCGTTTAAAGGAAAAAGGAACGCGGGAGAGCCTCTCCGTCCAATCGTCAGTCACCAACCGGCGTCGCTCGGGGGCTTCCCCCGCACCATCGGGATACGCATCACTTCCCCCAGACCCAACGGATCATTTGAATGAAGCCGACTAGTGCAATCGTCGTAATGATGGTGGCTAACGTCCAAAATATTCCGGTAATGGCAGTACCCGGCCAGTCAACTGGCCGCGAGTATGGCCCGAAATCCATCGTGCCATCGCGGACCTTTTCAAGCTCGGCGAGGGAGACAAAAAAATCATCCCCTGCGGTGCACAGCTTGTTCACATTGATGTTCCCCATTTCGTTCATACGGGGTTTAAGCGTCTCCTCACTCTGTCGGGCCGCGCATCTATAGGTGATCTCGCGCCTAACAGAGCTGTCGACGTCGCTTCGGTAACGTTCCCATACGGACCAAGCGTGCCATCCAGCCGCAACAAGCCCAACCACAACCGAAAGGCGCATTCCTCTCCAGAACCAAGGGCCTCCACGCATTTTTGCTCCCAATCCAAAAGGCACCTGCACCGTGCATACGGTTGGCATCGACAAAACTGTCAGCCGCTCGCTGCAAGATGTATCACTGGCATACCCAATCCTAATAGGGGACACGCTGTTCACTCGTTCCACGACGCACGCCACCGTTCCGCTTCCACCCCTTTAAGGAAAGGGGATGGAACGAAACACGGAACGCGTTCCATGAACAATTCCATATTCGTAACCCCTAAGTCTCTGAGAACCTGTCGCAGTTCGGACTGGCGTTCCATTCGTTCCATGCGAGAACACAAGGCAGAATATGGGACCTCCGTTCCACCCACGCGTTCCGCTTTTGCGCGCTCTAAGCAAGGTCATTTTGCTCTTCTCTAAGGAATGTCTTCCCGTCATTGGTGAGACGTAGCCGGTGGCCGGATCGCTTGATCCATTTCGCTGCGATCAGGGTATCGACGATGCGCTTTGCGGTAGTTTTGCCTTGGCCAATGGCAGCGGCTATGTCGTTTAACGTGGCCTTGGGATTGGCTTGGATCGTCGCGAGGGCCGTCACCTGGCGGTTTTCGTATTGCTCCGCCAATTCCGCCACGCGCAGTGGCATCGCCGGTCGCATAATGGTGCACGATATCTGTGAGCCGTAGGCATCGACCAGACCTTGTGGTTTGACAACCGTGACTTCGAACTTCAGAGGCTCGAACGGCACGCCCCGGAACTTGCCCAGCCAATGCAAGGTCGCAATGTCGTCGTCGCGCCACAGCGTGAGATTGCCATCCAGTTCATTGGTGAGCGCCGAGCCGCCGCGAGGGAAGAGCATATCGCGGCCCGCGTTTTTGACGGGATGAGCGGGAATGATGACCGTGGGGCGATTGGGATGGGCGTCCGAGATCGAGCGGAAATCGATAGCCGTGTCCAGCATTGCCATGTTCTGGCTATCGTCCTCACCTAGGAAAAAGGCCTGTAGGCTGTCAAACAGGCAAAGCCGCAGGTCGCCGACATCGCGAAGAGCCTTGGTGAGGCGGTCGCGGGCCTGATCGATGTTGAAAACGCCTTCATACCAATAGACGGGCAAGGATGAGGGGTCGATGTCGAGATTTCTACAAATTGCAAACCATTGCATTTTTACGTTCTCTGGATTTTCGCCAGCAAAAAAGGCAACCGATCCTTGCTGGCATAGTCGTCCGCAAAAGCCTCCGCCCGTAGAGATCGCAATGGCCAAAAGCAGCGCCAACAGCGTTTTGCCATGACCTGTCGGGCCTGTCAGGGTATAGGTCCGACCGACCATGAGGAGGCCGTCTATGAGATACTCCGGCGGTCGCATGGTCGACATGAACTCTGCGGAGGTGAGCAGATGCCCGTTGAATTCGCGGCGACGATGCCGCTGCCGGCCCTTGTTCGAGTGCTTCAGAGTTTGGCTGTTTGGTCCGTAACGCGTGTTGCTGTCGCCGCCGGGCTGCCCTTCACCTGACAGCCTCGTCTTGGCCTCTTCCAGCGGAACTTCAATCATCACGCCACCTCAGGCAAAACGACGGTCGCCTCCGGATGCGGAGGCTGCTGCATCCACCGTTGGTAGAGTGGGATTAAGACCGGGTCTGCGAGCCGTACGCGCGGTTTGTCGAACAATCGCCACCAAGCACGGGGCCAATTGAAAATCACGGCCCCGAACAGACGCCCCCCTTTGAGTAATGCAAAGGGATCTGGATAGAGCGTGAGCGCATTGTCGAAGCTGTATGTTGCAGCCTCGCTGAAGAATGTCTCGCCGAGCGCGATTGCTTCACCGTTCTGCGTCGCAAAGCGATTGTTCTGTGGTGACCAGAACACGACATCCGCCGGTGAGGTCTCCTCAAACGCGAACCATGTTTCGCCTTGCTGTCCCGGCTCCGGCGGGTCAAGCCGGCCGTCCTGATGCCGGACACCAAAAGCCTGCTTTATCGGCGTGGGCGTCATCAGATTTTCGATGCCAATCCCGTGCCCAAGCAGCCAATCAATATGCCTTTGCCCCAATGGCCCAAGCGCGATATCGGCGCGATGGCTATCCATGATTGCCCTCGCCAAGCTGCCGGCTATTGGGGACAAGCGTTCCCGGTCGAACGGCCGCCATATCGCCGTTTGTGTCGATGACGAGCACGTTGCCACCCAACATGGTCGCAACATCACGCAGAAAATCGTTACGAGCCTCCTGATAGGCCCGTAAGAAGTGGCGGCGAGCGCGATGTGAGTGGATCGCGGGAACACCCGGCTCCCATTCGCAAGCCATAGCGTTTGCCGACCACTCGAATGTGACGCGATAGCCGTAGGGGAGGGCGGAGGTGCTGGCGTGCCTGAAGAACGTATTCATCAGCCAACCTCATTGGGCCGTGTCGGCAACGCCATCATCGGAACGTTATGGAGTTCGGCTTCGACGATGCGCCTGAACAGCGATTTCGCGAGGCCACGCCCCGAAATGCCGCTGCTCGACGGCCAAAGGCGCGCCACTAACTCATTGTTTTTATGGATTTTTTTTGAACATCCACGACGCTTGTCGGTATTATCTAACCGACTTTGCCGAAAAACGTCGTGGCGGGCTCGTCGCGCGCTTCGACGCGCATCTTTGGAAAGTCGGCCATTTCGCTGATCGTAGGCGCGAGAGCGGCAAGCATAGCTGCAATAGCGCTGGCTCATGCGGCGTTTTCGAAAGACGCGGCTGCAGATGCGGCAGGCTGTTTCCGAGAACATGGTTGACCTCCTTAGGTGGAGGCCGGGCTGACGGCTTTGACGTGGCTGCGATGAAGATGCTAATTTGCGCTAAGGTCAGATTTGAGAAGCTCCGACCGCATCATCTTCCCGCCGCCGCGTCGCCAGCGCGGCGGTTTAGTTTCACCAACGACCCGAAAGTGGGTTACTGGCGGCAGAGGATGCAGGCGCGTGGGCTGCGACCTGCTCAGCCTCGCCGGAAAATCGCAGAAGCTCGGAGCGCGTGAAACGCCGGCCAACCGCGGTCTGGATTGGTTTCAGGTCGCCAGCGTCAATCAACCGATAGACAGTGCTGCGGTGGATGCCGAGCATTTTCGCCGTCTGGGTGGCGGAATAAAGAAATTGGTCGGGGGTTGGAATGTGGGGCATGGGATCGCTCCGAAGAATGAAACGATCAAGGACGTTACCCAACTTTTTGCGAAATGCTACAAGGGCGTTGGCACCGAAACTCGGCCAAAATCGGGGGTGTTTCGGTGCCAAAATAGCCTAATCGCCTTCGCCCCAGTCGGCCGCATTTTGCAGAAACTTACCTTCACGCCCGAACCTCGATTGTTCGTAGATTTTTTTGATCGTTCGTTCCGCCAAGCCATGCTTTTCTGCCACGATCTTGTATGCCTGCTTTCGAACGACGCCCGATTGCTTCAAGGCATAGACCTCACCGGCAATCTCGCGATGATTGGCAACCTGCTTTGGCCTGCCGGCTTGCGTTGGTTGTTGTCGAGCCGCAAACACCGCGCCGACGCCGGTTTTGACCTTGCGTGAGAGGATACGACCGAGCATCCGATGTTCTGCGCCGCCCTTGCGCAGCATTCGGATGGCATGTTCGTAGACGCCCTCCACATCGCCGAGATCGGACATCGCCTTAAGAAAGGCCGCTCGAAGTTCGGTATTCTTTGACATGCGCCTGCACCGCGCGCACCGGAGAAAGCGCGGGGAAGCCGGCGGTGCAGGCCGGCCTTTCGGATGCCTCCTATCCCTGCGGGCTCATTCTGCCGCAGCCTTGCGGCGGCCGGCAAGAGGCACCACCTTGCCCTTAGCGCCGCCGCCAGCGAGGTATTCGGCCCATGCCGCCATCAGCTTGCGGCGCTTTTCCAAGGCCGAGCCGCGCCGGTATGCCCCCTCGACGCCGCCGACGCGATGCGCCAATGCCGCTTCGGCGACCTCACGTGGGAAGCTAGTTTGATCGCCGGCCCAGTCGCGAAAACTCGACCGGAAACCGTGGATTGTCGCATGATCCTTGACCTCCAAGCGTCGCAGAAGCATTTCCATTGACGCCGACGACAGCGGCCGGCCGTGGCGCTGGCCGGGAAAAACGAAATCATCGATGCGGCGAAGCTCGGCAAGGGCTTTCAGAATTTCCACCGCACGAGGCGACAACGGCACCTCATGTTCGCGACCGGCCTTCATGCGTTCCTTTGGCACAACCCAAAGCGCGGCTTCCAGATCGATCTCCGACCATTTTGCACCGACAGCCTCACCGGAACGGGCGGCGGTCAGTATTACGAATTCCAGCGCGCGGGCGTCGAGACCCGGCGCGTCACGGAGGCGCTGGACAAAGGCCGGCACCTCGACAAAAGGCATCGCCTTGTGATGCCCGCGCTGAAGCTTAGCGCGTTTAGGTAACAGCGCGTCGAGGTGGCCGCGCCAAGCTGCAGAATTTTCGCCCGAACGCCATCCCTTTACCTTGGCGAATGCCAGCACGCGCTCAATACGGCCCCGGACACGGCTCGCCGTCTCTGCTTTGGTCAGCCAGATCGGTTTGAGCACCATCAGCACGTCCTCAGTGCCGATCTCAGAGACACGCATCTGCCGTAGCTGCCGGCAATAGGCGTCGCCAAGGGTCATTTCCCACTGAAGCTTGTGCTTTTCGTTGCGCCAAGCCGGCTTGTTGTCGGCAAGGAACAGCTTGGCAGCCTCAGCGAAGGTCGGGTCCGCCTCTGCCTCCTCTTTGCGGCTTTCGGCAAGCGGATTGCCACCTGCGGCCACAGACTTGCGCGCCGCCTCAGCCTTCTCGCGAGCTTTGGCAAGCGATACGGCTGGATAGGGTCCGAGCCCCATTGCAGAGCGCTTGCCGTTTGCCTTCCACATGAACAGCCACGAGCGGAACCCGGTGGTTTTGATTTCGAGATAGAGCCCACCGCCGTCGCTATGGCGACCCGGCGTGGTTTCAGTCTTCGCCCGACGGTCGGAGAGCTTGTTGAGATTGCGCGCCATTTTCAGCCTGCACCTTAGCCTGCACCTTTGTTGCGGGATTATATGCTACTGGCTGCGACAGATTAAGACTGGCAGGAGCCCACAGTCCCGGATTTCTGGGGTTTTTGGAGACATTGTAAAACGCCTCAAGACAGCACTTCGTCGGACACTCCCTCCGCCAATTCTTCGATTAACCTTTTGATTTTTAACGGATTTTGGCTGAGCAAATTAAAGCCATCCCGCGTTACAACAGTTCGGAATCTACCGGTTCTCTCTGGACTGGTTAAGGATCAAGGTCGTATCGGACAGCGCTTCGCCGCCGCTCAGGTCCTTCTCGATGCATCGACGCACCGTCGTCCCGTCAAACGTTACTTGCACTCAAGCCGCCGGGTCGACTGAACGCGGGTTGAGATAGCCGTAAACGTAGGCTTCAGCAAAGCCGAGGGATAGCCGTACGGCCGACCCGCGGCATCCCCAAAGATCTCGTTGTCACCCAGATCTAGCATATCTGTGAAATCTCGTCGTTGGCGCATCGACCGGCGCTACAATCCTTCCCATAGTGGCATGACGGATCGGGGGGCTGTACTTGGCTATATTCACGACTACTGCATATCCGTTGTCTTCATTAGTTGAAGACATTGAGCACGGGAAGATTGGGTTGCCAGACATTCAGCGCCCATTCGTCTGGCCCAACAAAAACGTCCGAAATCTCTTTGACTCCCTCTATCGCGGGTATGTCGGTCTTCTGGGACAAGGAGCATGCTGAGCTCGAAGACTTCGCTCAGGCTGCGTCTGTCAGCGGCCAGGGCACCCCATCCGGGTTCAACCATTTCCTGAAACCGTCCCCAGACCAATTGCTCCGCGCCACGGTCGGGCTGGGCCTAAAGCGCGCGCGGCTGCAAAACGTCTATAGCGTTCTGCGCGGGCGCGACGCTGTCACGGGCGAGGTAGATGCCGCAAAGCGCGATGCCCAGTTCGCCTTGTTGACCCAGGCTCAGACCCGATCTCTCAATCTCTCTAACTGGCATCATTTTCTAAGCGCACTTAACCTGGCTGGTTATCGACATGAGGGGATGATCTCATCGGAGACGGCGATCATCTATGCCTACGTCCTTTACCTGATTGGTCTAGTTGACCACGGGTTGGACAAGCAGGAGCTAAGGCAGGCCATCGCAAAGTTCTTCTTCATGGCATCGCTAACCGGCCGATACACAAGCAGCCCAGAAACGAAGTTCGACTTCGACCTTGCCCAGTTGCGTGGGATTCCAGACGGAAAGGCTTACCTGGCCAAACTGCGGGAGATTTGCGCCACTACGCTCACAAGCGATTACTGGACCATCACCTTGCCGAGTGACTTGGCCACCTCGGCTTCGCGCAGCCCTTCGCGCTTTGCCTATCAGGCTTCGCTGATCCTGCTGGGCGCCCGGGCGCTCTATAGTCCCCTGAAAATCGCGGACATGATTGACCCAGCGGTCAAGGGGACCAAGGCCACCTTCGAGCAGCACCATCTGTTCCCGCGCGGCTATCTCACCAAGATCGGGATCACGGACCTGCGGCAGGTGAACCAGATCGCCAACTTTGCGCTGGTGGAATGGCCCGATAATATCAAGATCAGCGACCAGCAGCCATCGGCCTATGCCCCGGCTCTGCATAATGGCCTGACGCTAAAAGATCGCAGCGACATGATGCGCTGGCACGCCTTGCCCGCCAATTGGTGGGAGGTTGAATATCAAGACTTTTTGCGCGAGCGGCGCAACTTGATGGCCCAGCTTGTCCACGACGCTTATCGCAAACTCTGCGGAGACATCGAGCCGGAGGCTCCGCTCAAGCTCTCGGTTCAGGAACTGATCGCGTCAGGTGAGACGGATGCTGTCGAGTTCAAGTCGACACTGCGGACCAATCTTCACACCGGGCAGGTCGACGAGAAGATGCATCTGGCGGCTCTCAAGACTATTGCCGGCTTCCTCAATGCCAAGGGTGGCACGCTGGTGATCGGCGTTGCCGACGACGGCAAGGTGGTTGGCCTGGGTGCTGACGGCTTCCCGAATGACGACAAGATGGCGCTCCATCTGGTCAACTTGATCCGCGACCGGATCGGGGAACTTTTCTTGCCCTACGTCCATCCCCATTTTGACGAGCAAGACGGCGAGCGGGTCATGGTCGTGCAATGCGAGGCGGGACCCAAGGCGGCGTTCATCAAGGATGGAGGCGCACATCGGTTTTTCGTCCGCGGCGCCAATGCTACCGCGGAGTTGTCGGGCAATGCCGTCACGGACTATGTGAAGGCACGGTTCCCCTGACCTCAAAGGGGTTGGCTGCGAAGCCGAAGCCGGTTTTTTGCCCCAGGACTGCCGGTCAGCATTGCGCTCCATGTCGGCCGTAGAGATTAGCTTCGCCGCTTCCTGAAAGCAGTCATTTCGGGCGCGCCGATGCTGTAGGTCGAAGTCGGGCCAGGGGCAGTCGCTCGACCTCCAATTCACGTCGGCTCCGACATTTTGTGATTGGTGCGGCAAGCTTGCAGAGCGACGTCGCTGGTTAGGTCGAGATAAAGCCCCGCTCCGCGAGCTCGAATCCGGCGAAAGGCTCACGGTTAAGGCAAGCGAACCACATGGTTGCGATTGGGTCAGCACTTGCTAGTGTAGGCGCGGTTGTGGAAGTCGCCTTGCTCCGATCGAAGCGTTCTCGAATGGGGCGGAAGCAAGATTATCTACCAAAGCAGCAGAAGCCTTGTGGGGAGGCGCGCCAAACAGGAGAAACGGCTTGGCGGCGGCGGTTCAATCTAGCGAAGGCGAGGAGACAGGCGGGCGTGCTTCGCCCGACGAAGTCGAAATCCGTACACAACTCAGCCGTATCCTGGTGAGCCAAGATTTCGAAGCGACTGGCCGAACACGCAAGTTCCTGAACTACGTTGTCGAGGAGACGATTGCAGGCCGTGCGGACCGCATCAAGGCCTATGCTGTCGCGACCACGGTCTTTGGACGTGATGCCGCTTTCGACGCTCATTCCGACCCTGTCGTTCGCATCGAGGCAGGACATCTTCGGCGCGCACTGGACCGCTACTATCTCACCGCTGGCGTGTCGGATGCGATCGTCATCTCCGTTCCCAAAGGCAGCTATGTTCCACAGTTCGAGGCTCGGCGGATAGCTGCGGCGCCCGACGCACTGAGAGCAAAACCATTCCTTTTTCGGCTCAGGCTAGCCATAGCCGTCGCTTTACTGTCGGCTCTTGCTGTTCTTTCCTGGCTGGGGTTCGAGTGGATTAAACCCGACAACCTGCAGGTTCCTGCCTTGCCGCGCCTGCTCGTCAGGCCTTTCGACGACCTTACGAATGCTGGAAACTCGCAGGCCATAGCGCGTGGCCTTACGCGGGAGATTATCGGACAGATCGCGAAGTTCAAAGACATCGTGACGATCGAGGACAACGCGATTATCCAGACCAAGTCCTCGTCGGCAGAAAGCCCCCGTTACGTTCTCACCGGCGACGTCGACATGACCGATGACCAGTTCCGGCTACGCGCCCGCGTCATCAACGGGGTCGACAACTCCGTTATCTGGGCGAACAGCTACGACGGCGATCTGCGGGCCTCGAAGCTGATCACAGCCGAAGCCGAGATCGCTCGCCAGGTCGCCACTGCACTTGCGCAACCTTATGGAGTCATCTTTCAGGCCGACGCGTCCCAGCAACCGCACAACGCACCCGATGACTGGCAGGCCTATGCCTGCACGCTTTCCTACTATGCCTATCGCGCCAGTCTCGACGCCAAGACGCATCCGACCATCCGCAAATGCCTGGAAGATGCAGTCAGGCGCTTTCCGACCTATGCCACAGCGTGGGCGCTGCTCTCACAAACCTACATCGACGAAATTCGCTTTCGCTATCCTGTCGACCCGTCGTCCTCCCCGGCTTCGATCGACAGGGCTCTTGCGGCAGCGCGCCGAGCGGTGGAACTAGACTCGCAAAACGTTCGCGCGCTTCAAGCCGAGATGTTCGCCCTGTATTTTCACGGCGATGTCGAAGCCGCCTTGAAGATCGGCGAGCTTGCCTTGAGCATCAATCGGAATGATACCGAGCTCGTCGGCGAGTACGGCTATAGGCTGGCGCTATCCGGCAACTGGTCGCGCGGCTGCGCCATGGTCGAGGAAGCCCGTCAACGGAACCCCGGACCGCTGGCTTACTACGAATCGGCCCTCGCGCTTTGCAGCTACTTCCGTGGGGATTTTCGCGAGGCTGCGATGTGGATCACGAAAACTGCGGTGCAGGAAAATCCTATCTATCATGTCATTGCTGCCGCGATATTCGCCGAGAATGGCCAGGCGACCGACGCAAAGCGCGAGCGCGACTGGCTGCTCACAAATGCACCGAACCTGGTCGCGAACATCCGGACCGAAATGGCGATACGCATCAGTCGGCCTCAGGATATCGAGCGTTTGATGGGGTCCTTGCGAAAGGCCGACATATTGCCGGGCAACGGCCCAGTGTCCTCCAACTAGTCGAGGACGATGCGATTGCCCGCGCCTGCAGCGTGCCGCTTGTCCTGTTGGTAAGCGAGGTCGATGCGCACTCGGTCGAAGCCGTTCAGTCGTCATGCCCGGGCATTTGCCGCACGTTTTGCAGTCCCGCTTTCGCCGGCCCGACATTCCTTCGATCCTTCCACGAGGTCTGTCACGGAATCACCTCTCCTTCAATTTGTGAGGGCCGGTCGGGATGATTCGGCGCCGGGCCCGAACAGCAGCGCCTCCATCCGACCAGGACCAAGCGCGCGGCTGAGATTGCTGAACGCGAAAAACGGGATCAGCGTGAAAAAGAAGATCACGGAGACGCAGATGAGCCCGCCGATCCCGCCGCCGCCGATACTCTGCAAGCCTGCCGACGATGTGCCTCTGACCGCACTCACGATCAGTTGCTCGACCAGGTGGAAGACGATGAAGATGGCGCCGAACAGCAATGAGTCGTGAATGATCGGGTAGATCAGCGGGCGTCTGTTCAGCCACCGGCTCAGATTCAGATGCTGTGCGATCAGCATCACCTTTGCGAGGATGAAGGCGTTGAAGACGGCAAAGCCGTGCGCGATAAAATCGATGCCGTGCTGCTTGAGAGCGATCCGCTCGTTCAGCACAAACAGGCCGAACAGGACCCAGAGGTACAGGAACAAAACCAGGAAATGCCTGCCTTCGGCGAGGACGCGCGTCTGCAGGCTTTCACTGTGCCCTTCGGACGGGCCGGTCGCGTCGTTGGCGCCGGCCCTAACCTGTTCGGGATTGACCTTGGTCATCGCTCAGGCCCCCCGCTACGGTTGCTCCAACGGCGTTCCAACTCCTCCGCAAGGATCGGAATCGCGAGATTGCAGGCCTGAACGCCCTGCGCCACGCACAGCTTCAGAACTTCCATGATTTCCGCAACGCTCGCGCCCGCGGCGAGCGCGCCCTTGATGTGGCGCCGGGTGCCAGGCGCATACATGTGCGTGAAGGAAGCATCGAAGGCGATGCTGAGCAGTTCGACTTCCTTTGGCGTGAAAATGCCGCTTCCATAAATGCCGGCGCCGGTCGCCATGAACTGATCCGTCCATTGGGTGTTGATTTCCACTGAGAGCTGACCCGGCGCAGCCCGATATTTCCATCGAGAATTGACCCATGTTTCAACCGTCCCTCGCGTGTTTCAGCGGGGGCTCTGGAGTGATCGACATGGCGTTACTGAGCGTGATCCGGCGCTGGCATTTTCGG
>NZ_JBFTPR010000016.1:0-131201 GCF_056398585.1 Aminobacter sp. 01T433 | reverse complement strand
TCGCTGATGGGCCATGCCTATCCGATGCCGGGCCTGCACGCCAAATATTACGATCAGGATTTCGAGCCTCTGGTCGAGGTGATCCAGGACACCTGCGGCCGCCACGATGCCTTTGCGCTCGCCTGCTACGCCAAATATTACGACGACATCGGTTATCCCGGCCACATCAACTGCTCGGAGAACTTYAATGGCGCGCTCGYCGACAAGGGCGTCAATGCCCGCGCCGGCTGGATGGCGGTCAATTTCTTCTTCAACACCGGCATCGATGCGCATGGCGTGATGTTCTCCGACGARCCCTGGTCCAGGCCCGGCGACTATGTGCTTCTCAGGGCGCTGACCGACATCGTTTGCGTCTCATCCGCCTGTCCCGACGACACCACCCCAGCCAATGGCTGGAACCTCAGCGACATCCACGTCCGGACCTATTCCGGCCAGCATAAATTCTCGCGCGCGATCGCCAGACGCACGACCCCGGAGGCCGAAGCCAAAATGACTCGTGAGACCGCCTTCCATTCAAGCTTTGCCAAGCACACCCGCAACTTCATCGAATACAAAGGCTTCTGGCTGCCGCAGGACTTCGCCAAGGAAGGTCCGATCGAGGAATATTGGGCCTGCCGCCAAAAGGCGGTGGTGATGGATCTCTCCGCACTGCGCAAGTTCGAGGTGACGGGACCGGATTCCGAAGCGCTGTTGCAATACACGCTGACCCGCGACGTCAAGAAGCTCGGTGTCGGTCAGGTCGTCTACACCGCCATGTGCTACGAGCATGGCGGCATGATCGACGACGGCACGCTGCTGCGCCTCGGCAAGGACAATTTCCGCTGGATCTGCGGCGACGACTATTCCGGCGTCTGGCTGCGCGAGGTCGCCGAAAAGCTCGGCCTCAAGGTGCTGGTGCGCTCCTCGACCGACCAGATGCACAACATCGCGGTGCAAGGTCCCAACAGCCGCGATCTCCTCAACGAGATCATCTGGACCCCGCCGCACCAGCCGGCGCTGGCCGAGCTCGAATGGTTCCGCTTCACAATCGGCCGCATCGGCGATGCGCAAGGCGTGCCTGTGGTGGTGTCACGCACCGGCTACACCGGCGAACTTGGCTACGAGGTCTGGTGCCATCCGCGCGATGCCGAAAAGGTCTTTGACGCGGTCTGGGAAGCCGGCCAGCCGCATGGGCTCAAGCCGATGGGTTTTGCCGCGCTCGACATGGTGCGCATTGAAGCGGGGCTGATCTTTGCCAATTACGAGTTCTCCGACCAGACCGACCCGTTTGAAGCAGGCATCGGCTTCACCGTGCCGCTCAAGACCAAGACCGACGATTTCATCGGCCGCGAAGCGCTGATCCGGCGCAAGGACAACCCGATCCACAAGCTGGTCGGCCTCGACATCGACGGTAATGTCGCCGTCGGCCATGGCGACTGCGTCCATATCGGCCGCGCCCAGATCGGCGTGGTCACCTCGTCGATGCGCTCGCCGGTGCTGGGCAAGAACATCGCGCTCGCCCGTGTCGACGCGACGCATGCCGCTGTCGGCACCGAGGTCGAGATCGGCAAGCTCGACGGCCACCAAAAGCGCCTACCGGCCCGCGTCGTGCCCTTCGCCCACTACGATCCGAAAAAGGAACGCCCGAGGTCGTAAGCTGGGACGGATTGCGATCGGGCTAGTCAGCCCTTCAAAATGACATCGGTTTTCTCGAACTTTGTAACGTCGATCAGGCCCTTGTCCGAGATGCGCAGTTCCGGGATCACGACGAGAGCAAGCAGCGAGTGCTGCATATATGCGTTGTTGAGTTCGCAGCCGCATTCGCGCATCGCCTCGACCAGCCTGCCGGCCTTCACGGCAACCACTTCGGCCCGCTCGTCCGACATCAGGCCGGCGACCGGCAGCTCGACCAGCGCAAGCTCCCTGCCCTCGCTGATCACGACGATGCCGCCGCCAACCTCCTGCAGCCGGTTGGCGGCCTTAGCCATGTCAGACTTGTTGGTGCCGACGACGATAATGTGGTGGCTGTCATGCGCGACGGTCGAGGCCATGGCGCAATCCTTGTCGTAGCCAAAGCCCGACACGAAGGCATTGACCACCTCGCCGGTTGCCCGGTGACGTTCGACGAGCGCGATCTGGCAGACGTCGTTGGCACGGTCCATCGCAACGATGCCATTCGAGACGGGCAGATGCCGCACCAGCGCCTTGGTCGGCGCCTGGTTTTCGACAACGCCGATGACCCGCACCTTCACTTCGGAAGCATCGGGAGCAGCCATGTCGAAGTCCGACGCCACAAGCTTCTTGCCGAGCTTCACTGTGTTCTTGGCGCTGTCGGGATAGTCGTAGGCCGGCATATCGGCGGTAAGCACACCGTCCTTGGCCAACAGCTTGCCACGCGCGAAGACCATTTCGATCGGCAGCGACGCCAAGTCCGAGCTGATCACAAGGTCAGCGCGGCGGCCCGGTGCGATCGAACCCAATTCTCGCTCCATGCCGAAATGTTGGGCGGTATTCAGCGTCGCCATCTGGATCGCGGTAACCGGTTTCAGCCCTTGCGCGATGGCGTGGCGTACCACCCGGTTCATATGCCCGTCATTGACCAACGTGCCCGAATGGCTGTCATCGGTGCAAAGAATGAAGTTGCGCGGATCGATACCGCGTTCAGTGATCGCCTTGACCTGGGCTGCAACGTCGTACCAGGCCGAGCCCAGCCGCAGCATGGCGCGCATGCCCTGGCGGACACGGGCAATGGCGTCTTCGACCGTCGTACCCTCATGGTCGTCGGCCGGACCGCCCGCTACATAGGCGTGGAAGGCACGGCCGAGATCAGGCGAAGCATAATGGCCGCCAACTGTCAGGCGCGCCGCTTGCGTGGCAGCGATCTCGGCAACCATCTTGGGATCGTTGGCTGCAACGCCGGGAAAATTCATCATTTCGCCAAGACCGATGATGTTCGGCCAGGCCAGGGCTTCCCTTACATCATCGGCGCTGAGCTGTGCGCCTGCCGTCTCCAGCCCCGGCGCGCTCGGCACGCAGCTCGGCACCTGCACCAGAACGTTGATCGGCAAGCTCTGCGCCTCCTCGTTCATCAGCCGGACGCCGAACAGGCCAAGCACATTGGCGATCTCGTGTGGGTCGATGAACATGGTGGTCGTGCCGTGTCGAATGACCGCGCGGGCAAATTCGGTCACCGTCACCAAGCCGCTTTCGACATGCATGTGACCATCGCACAGGCCCGGCACGAGATAGCGGCCTTCAGCGTCCACGACCTTCGTGTTCTCACCAATCGTATGACCGGCGTCGGGTCCGACATAGGCAAAGCGTCCGGCCGAGATCGCGACATCAGTGTGCGGCACGATCTCGCCGGAATAGACGTTGACCCATTTGCCGTTGCGGATCACCAAATCGGCCGATGTCCGCCCCATCGCCACGTCGACCAGTCGCGGGGCGGTTTCAGACCAAGGCAAAAGCATTTTGAAATATGTCCTTTGAAAGCGGAGCGTATGGCGGGCGCCGAAACGCCCGCCATAGGTGCTACTGGATCTGTGCGACGAGTGCGGCCGCCAGCAGTGCTACGAACCACATGATCGGCTTCACCTCGCCGGCCTTGCCGACGGCCAGCTTGAGCAGCACATAGGCGATGATCGCCAGCGACAGGCCAAGCGTGATCGAAAAGGTCAGTGGGATCAGCACGATGGCGAGGAAGGCGGGAATGGCCTCTTCGGCGTCCGACCAACGGATCCGGCCCATCGGCTCGGACATGAACAATCCGGTTAAGATGAGGACCGGTGCTGTGGCGATAGCCGGCACCAGCGACAGCAACGGCGACAAGAACAGGAATGGCAAAAACAGCAGGCCGGCGACAAGGGCTACGAGGCCCGAACGGCCACCCTGCGCGATACCTGCACCCGACTCCAGGTAAACGGTCGCGGGGCTCGTGCCGAGCGGAGCTGAGATCAGTGCCGCCACGGCATCGACATGCATCGATTCCTTGATATTGCGCGGCATGCCGTCCTCGTCCTTGAGGTTGGCAGCTTCGGCCAGCCCTAAGAAGGTCGACAGTGCCTCGACGAAGTTGGTGAACAGGAACACGAAGATGAACGGGATGTAGGCGACCTGGAGCGCGCCGAGCAGGTCGACCTGCCAGAGGAAGCTGAAGTCGGGCGCAGCCGACAGGCCGCTCCAGTTGACCAGCGTCGTCACGTCGGGGGTCTCGGGCGAAAATGCGCTGCCATTGCCCCACCAGCGGCCAATCGGGATCGAGATCAGCGTCGTCAGGATCATGCCTGCCATCATCGCGCCAGGCACACGCCGCACGACCAGCCCAACCGTCGCGATGAACCCGGCAATGAAGGTCAAGGTGACGGGGTTGAAAGTGGTCAGGCCGACTATGGTGTCGGGGTTGGAGACGATGAACTTGGCGTTGACCAGGCCGATCAAGGCGATGAACAAGCCGATGCCGCAGGCGATGCCGTAGCGCAGGTCAGTCGGGATGGCCTCAATAACCGCACTTCTGAGATTGAGCACCGCCATGATCGTGAACAGCACGCCGGCCCACAACACGCAGCCAAGGGCAATTTCAAGCGGAACCTTGGCGCCGATGACCATGGTGTAGGCAAACAGCGCGTTGATGCCCATGCCAGGTGCGACGAGGATCGGACTACGCGCATAAAGCCCCATCGCGCAGCTGCCGATGAAGCTGACCAGCACGGTGGCGGTCACGCCCGCCGAGAACGGAATGCCTGCATGGGCAAGGATCGAAGGGTTGACGACGATCACATAGGACGCGGCCAGAAACGTCGTCAGGCCGGCCAGGATCTCGGTCCGCATATTGGAGCCGAGCCTGGTGAATTGAAAGTGGCGGTCGAGGACGGCGTGCAGCCAAGATGGCTGCACGCTCGCTCTCGCCGGGATCTGCGGCTGGTAGTTCATATGTTCCTCCCCTTATTGTTTTGGTTCCGACGCGGCCGATTTGCCAAAAGCCGGGCAGCGTTCCTCACTCCGCTGCCACGGCCCTCCCCCGTTCGAGGATCGGCGACGTCACCGTCAGGTTGACGCAGTCGATCACGCCCAAATCGGTGATGGCGTAGTCGGGAATCGCCGTGATCTGAAGCACAAACATGTACATGAATGGCCAGGGCAGATCGCAGCCGAGGCTTCGCGCCGCATCGTCGAGCTGGCCCTCGATGGCGGCCATCTCCTGGGGTTCGATGTCGGAGACGATGCCACCGATGGGAAGATGGAGAAATTCGAGAATTTCCCCGTCCTTGACCACCACCTGCCCGCCATTGTTGGCGATGAGATGGTTGATGGCGACCGTCATGTCCTCGGGACTCGTTCCCACGCAAATGATGTTGTTGTCGTCAGGCGCGGTCGAACTCGCCATAGCACCTGCCTTGAGGCCAAAGCCTGAGGTGAAGGCGACCGGCCGGTGTTGGGTTTTTCCATAACGCTCGACGACAGTCACGTACTGGACGTTCTGGCCGGAATCGGCGAGCACCCGGCCATTGCGAACCGGAAGCGTCACCTCGCGCCGCGTACGGACGAAAACCTTTTCGGGCGTGACCGCGATCGCCATGGCCCGTGCGGTGTTTTCTTCGCCCTCATAAGGAACGGCGATGTCGTCGACGGAGATTGGAGCGACCTTGATCGAGCGCAGCAGCGCTTCGCTGCGTGGCGGCGGCGAAAGCTCCACCGCCATCTTGCCGGCCCGTGCCGCGACAGCGCCATTGGCGATCACCGCTTCGATGCGGAACTCGCGAAGGTCGTTGACGATCAAGATGTCGGCTGAGCGGCCGGGCGAAATCGATCCGACCTTCTCGTCGATTCTCAGAGCATCAGCACCATTGATAGTCGCCATCTGAATTGCCGCCATCGGCGAGATACCCATAGAGATCGCCATGCGCACCATGTTGTCGAGATGGCCGCGGACAAGGATGTCGCTCGCCACCACGTCGTCGGTGCAGAAGCTAATGCGGCGTAGCGCCTTCACGCCCATCTCGGTGACGATGCGCAGATTGTCCGACAGGAAATGCGAGATCGACGATTCGCGCACCACCACATGCATGCCGGCGCGCAGCTTCTCCAGCATCTCCTCGGGCGAGTAGCTTTCATGGTCGGCGCGCACGCGTGCCTGCTGGTAGCCGTTGAGCCGTGCGCCGCGCGTCATTGGGCAGCAGCCGAGCACCGGAAGCCGGCTCTTTTCGGCAATCTCGAGCGCCTTCAGCACATCGGGATCTTCTTCCTGGATGAACTCGCGCACCGTCTCCCAGATGCCGACGCATTCGGGCCAGTGATGGGTCGCGGCATGATCGGCCGGCCCGAAATAGTGGCCGACGGTCGAACGCGGCATGGTGTAGGGCGTCTTGCAGGGCGCGCCCCAGAACACCTTCAGAGGCGTCTGCTTGGCTTCGTCGAGGAACTCGCGTGCCGCAGCGGGGCCGCCGACCACGATGATCTGGTCGAGCCCGGTGACAATCGACGTTGTGCCCAACGGTACCACCGCCTTGGCGAAGCTAGTGATTGACAGTTTCGAGCATTCGACATGCAGATGCCCGTCGATCATGCCCGGGCAGAGATATTTCCCAGTGGCGTCGACGATCTCGGTGTCGGGGCCGATATGATTATGATCGGAGATATCGCCGACAGCGATGATGCGGTTGCCGTAAACGGCAATGTCGGCCTGGTAGATTTCTTCCGATATGACGTTGACCAGTCTGCCGCCGCAAACGGCCAAAGTCGCCTTGGCTTCCCGCCCCGACGCCGCACGTATGAATTCCCTGATATCTGTCAATCGAACCTCCCTGGTTGATGGGAGTATTTCGACCTCGCGTCGTTTACACAATTGGCCGAAGCAGGCTATTTATTGGACAGATCATCCAATGGATTGGACGAAATATGGACCTCTCGGTCATCGATTGTTTCGTGAAAGTCGCCGACGCCCGCTCGATCTCGGCGGCATCGCGGCTTCATCGCTTGCCAAAATCCACACTCAGCCATCGCATCCGGCAGTTGGAGGACGAGTTCGGCATGGAGCTCTTCGTGCGGGAAGGCCACCATCTCCACGTCACCGATGCCGGCTCTGAGCTTCTCCGCCATGCCCGGCGCATCCAGGCAAGCTGCGAGGACGCAGCAACTGCACTGGCTGAAATGCGCCAGGAGGTGGCCGGCACGCTGCGCGTCGGCTCGACTGGCGAGTTCGGCACGACCATCACCTCGGAACTGCTTTATGCCTTCCGGCAGCAATATCCGCAGGTCAATCTCGACGTTGTCTTCCTGACCTCAAGGCAGCCCTTCTCCGATGTGACGGAACAGGCGCTCGACGGCATCTTCCATTGGGGCGAGCCCTCTGATGTCGACTACATCAGCCGCCGTCTATCGACGGCGTCATATGGCCTCTACGCCAGCCCCGACTACCTCGCCCGCCACGGGACGCCTGAGACGACAGACGAACTGAGCGCGCATCGCGGATTGATCTTCCGCCAGCCGACCCGGCCGCAATCCTGGTATCTGGCGCAGAACGGGCGAAGCGAGATCGACATCCTGCCGACGGCAAATTGTACGGCCAACGACTATTGGACGCTCAAATATTTCGCCGTCGCCGGCGAGGGCCTGGCCTATCTGCCCGGCTTTTTCGTCGAGACCGAGTGCGAGAACGGAATCCTCGTTCCGGTATTGCCGCAGTGGCGGTCGCCGGAAACCGCGATCAACCTGATCTACTCACGCCGTCGCCACGTCTCCCGCCGCTTCAAGGCGTTTGTCGAATTCTGCATTGAATTCTACCGTGGCCGCGAAGGTAAGCGCATCCCGCGATATTACGTCGAGAAAGTGGATAGACCGCTGCAAAGATGATCTGATCTCCCCTCTCCTTCCCGCCAGTTGCTACGATCCGCGAGGCATCCCGCCAAAGTCATGGCGGCGTGGAAAGCTGCGAGGGGGTGGCGTGCCTGTGCTTTAAGGCCGGCACCCTTTTTCGGCCAGCGTCCGACAATGAGTGATTATCCGCCGCGCTGATCAGCCAGACACCGGCGAGGATCAGCGCGCTTCCAACGAGCTGGAGCGGCGAAATTGGTTCGCTGAAAAAGGTCCAGCTCGCCGCCAGTATCAGGATGTAGCTGAAGGCCGTCAGGGGAAAGGCCTTGCTCAGATCCAGTTCGGTGAGGACCTGCATCCAGATGACAAAACATGCGGCCTCGACCACGATGGCGGCAATCATCCATGGCGATGTCACCGTTTGCTGGAGCCATGTCCAACCGATGCCACTGACATGTTCCGCCGCCAGCTTGATGAATATCTGGGAAAGCGCGTTGAGCAGCGGAATTGCCAGCCACAGGAGGCGGCCGCTTTTCATGGCAACTTTCCCTCGGGGACATCGACTTCAAACAGCGGAGATACAAGCCGCAGCAGCCATTGGACAGCAACGTTGCGATGCTTGAAGAACATCCTGTTGACGGTGAGTTGGCTGCCGAGCCTGAGTTTGTCGCCGTAATATGCCTGGCCGCTCTGGTAGCGCCCAATTTTCTGCTCCAGGCAATAGCTGAGATTGTTGAACCAGCTCAGATAATAGAGATTGTATTCGCGCCCTTGCGCGGCATCCATACAGAAGAACTTGTCTATCAGCGTGTTGTCGTTGCGCACGAGGATGTTCGCCGCCAGCAGCGTCTCGCCCGCATAGTAGAAGAAGCACAAGGATTTGCCCGGCATGTTGTCTAGCACGCCAGTGAAATATTCGGGGGTCAGCGCTTCGAACTGCCAATCGCTGCGCTCTCGCGTTTCGCTGTAAAGGGTCATGACGCGGGGCAGCAGATCGGCGAAATCCGTGCGCATCTCGGTCCTGACATGTTGGGTCGACTTCAGCTTCCGGCGCATGTCCTTGCGTGTGCCTGCCGAGAGGCGCGCCAGATAATCGTCCATCGAAGTAAAGTCGACATCGAGCCAGGCGGTGGGAAGCCCAGTGGTTGCCGCATAACCATGGTTTTCGAATACGCGCTGAAGTGCTGCCCCCTGGTTTTCGGGAAAGTCCTTTATGCCGCGCAATGAGCAGCGCTCGTTGTCAGCGAAGCGTTCAAACCCGGCCACAAGCGCTGCCAGCAAAACAGGCCTGCGTTCCACTGGCACGTCGGGGTGAAATCCGGGCACGCCGGCTTCGGTGCAGGGCGAGCCCAAACACGCAAGCTTCAAGGTGAGGAAACCTGGGGCATAGCGCCTGATGCGCTGGACGGCCTGGCGCATGGGGCCAGCTTCGAGCGTCGTGTCGAGCTGGTAGTCCGTGAGAAATGCCGGCATTGCCGCGATCATCCGCCCAGTTTCGTAAAGCACCACGTAGCGCCACGCAAAACCCGCGATGCCAGCGTCCTCGACGGCCAGAAGATAGTCGTAACCTTCGACCTCATCTGGAAAACAGGCATCCCATGCTTGCCTGCCGATCGCGCGTATCGACATGGCGATGCACGCCTGCGGCGTCGCATCCGCTGGCGTCATGGCGAGCATGCCGGCAGGCGCCTTGTCAGAAACGAGCTGCAGCATCATTCGCCTCGAAGTAATTCGCAGTATGTTCGGCAACGTGGCGGTGCTGACGGTCGATGTGGATCATATGATAGCTGTCATCGATCCAGAGCAGCTTGCTGGGCGCGCCGATATGGTTGCTGATAAGCCTCGCGTTTACCGGGCTGCTCAGATCATCTTCCGTCGCATGAAGGATGAGCGTGGGGGTTCGCATATCAGGCAGCTGCCTTTTCAGCGCCCTGCCCAGTCGGTGCATCTCGACCAATCCTTTGCCCGGAAATCGCTCGATCACACCTTCAGCGGACATCGCCTCCATCATCGCGCGCAATCGGCTGTCCTTGATGCCGAGGGACGGCGTCTCGGCGAAGCTCAACCGGTCAAGGAACGGCACCCATGACAGCCAGCCGATGTAGCGCGACAGCATCGAATGGTAGGCTGGAACGTTCCAGCCGTCATAGAGGAAGCACGGCGAATAGATCGCCGCAGCCTTGATTGTTTCAGGCCTTTGGTGAGCGGCAAGCAATCCCAGCTTGCCGCCAGCGCAAATGCCTGCGGCGAAGACATCGTTTGTGCATTCCGACATCTGTCCAACGGCCCGGTGCACGGTTCCAAGCCAATCTTGCCAAGACGTGGCGCACAGCGCTTGAACACCCTTGCCGTGTCCGGCCAGGAGCGGCGCATAGACCGTATACCCCCGGCGATTGAGCTGCCGTCCCAGCAAACGCATCTCGGCCGGCGCGCCGGTCATGCCATGGATCAGGACAATGCCTTTTCCGTTGGTGCCTTCGATGAAGAACTCGAGAGGATCAGCGAGCTGCATTCAAATCCTCCAGGTCCTGGTTCTCCTTGGCCATGAAACCGAGAGCGTGACAGGTGCTGATGACATGCACGCCTGCCTCATCTTGTTCGCTTTTGATCTGCTCATGGAAGTCCCGCAGCTTCGTCCAGTGGGTGCGCGGGCGATAGTGATGTTCGGCGTGATAGCCATTGCCGAACCACAGCCAGTTGTAGAAGCGGTTATGGCTGCTGACTCCCCAGGCGATCGGCGTTTCCGGGTCGCCGTGGAAGTGTTCGTAATACCCGTTCAGCGAAGACAGGCAGTTGCCGAAATAGTAAAACGGGACGAAGAAGAGCACCGCGCGCCAGTCATAGGCGAGCGCGAGACAGACCGTCACGATGACAGCGAAGAGCTCGAAGCGGCCCCAATTCGCATCGAACGGCCTTGTCCGTGCGATGGCATTGTGGATGTCGCCGAGATCGTCGCGAAAGAAGCTCAAAAACGTGTAGCGCCAGACATTTTCCGGCTCGCCGTTTTTGCCATAGCGGTAGATCGACAACAGGTCGGTCGTTTCGCCTGAGGCATCGGGCCTGTCGCTGTTGCCCGAATGGTGGCGCATATGAACCCAGTGATAGTAGCTTTGCGAAAAGCCGATCGTGATCGACTCCAGCAGGGAGAAGGCGTAGTTCAGCGGCCGCGACGCAAAATACGGCGTGTGGATGAAGTTGTGCGAAATGCTGTTGATGTTCCATGAGATGGAAACCGCATAGACGCAGCCCAGCAACGCCGAGAGCCACAATGGCCGGCTTGAGAAGCCGACGATGAGATAGGCGTTGAAAAGAAGGTGCGCGACGGCGGCCAGGACAGGCACGCCATCCCATTTGGTATGCGCAAAGAGTTTCATAGTCCTGTCGCTCCTACACAAACCACACCGGCCGTGATCAGGCACACGCCGGCGGCATGACGCACGTTGATGCTTTCCTTGAAGAAGGCCGCTCCCGCGAGCACCATGGCGACATAGCTGAACGCCATGAGCGGAAAGGCTATGGACAGCGGCACGTGTTCGAGCACGACCATCCATCCCAGCAATTCCACGACCCAGAACGCCAGGCCGGCCCACGTGACCGGCTTGAGCAGTGTCTGCGCGACGGACGCAGCGCCGTTAGCTGCCTGTTTGAAGCAAACCTCGCGACCCATCTCGGTGAGAATGCAGAAGCAGATCAGCGCCAGCATCGGCAGGGTCAGCACGCCGCTCATCCCATTGCCTCCGACAGGGCTTCGAGCAGCCGGTGATTGACCGCGCTGTTAATGCTCGTCGCACTGTGTGGATCAGGCGACCGGCGAGGCTGATCGATCAGTGTCTCGACGTATTTGGAGACGACGGTCCATGCCCCGCCGGCATGGGCCGGAACCGAATAGTCCCCGATAACGTCGGCTCCGATGATGCGATGACGCTCGCTGATCGCGGCGATCAATGACAGCAGGTAAGGCAGCCGCATGCTGCCCTGATCCCAGTTGGTGACAGCATCGTCACGAACCAGAACATCCTTGTCGATCGTCAGATAGACGTTGTCGGTTTTTATCCGCGACAACAAAAAGCCGATGAAATTCTCTTCACCGGCAGAGACAATCGTCTTCCACCCGATGGCGTTGGATAGCTGGCTGTGGCTGGAACCGGAGCCATAATCCTTCTTCACGCGGCTGGGCGGATGATCATAGGGATAGAGCTCGAGCACGCCCTGGCTCAGGAGCGAAAGGTTCGCGCCTTTCCACTCCGGTCGACGCAGGTCGCTGCTGCAGACACCGACGGTGATGACCTTGTCGACATGTGCGTTCTGTGCGGCACGATTGACCCACGATCCGCAATGCACCCCGCCATTGAAATGGACCCAGTCGGGGTGGTTGTCGAAATGGATCACGGTGGCAGGCTTTTCTTCATTTTGCAGCGCCGCCTCCAGAAGAAGCGACGTCACATGATGAAAATCTCCAGATCCCATGAAACAAAGGCGGGCACGGCGTTCTCCGCGCGAAATTTCCTTCGACAGTCTCAAGCCGAATGCCTTCAGATCGTCGTGCCTGCTCCAAAGCCGTATTGTCGGCCCATCGTTTCCGGCCTGAATTTCCTGAGCGCCTGATTTCAGGCACGAGCGGATGAAGTCCGGTTGCAACTCCAGCGCATCATCGAGATGAAGAAGAAGGAGTTGCATCGGCTTATCTCGATGCCGCCCGCACGAACAACTGGTCGAGCAACGTCAAGGCGAGATCGATTTCCTCACGCGTGATCAACAGGTTGGGCGCCAGCGTGATGACGTTCTTGTGGTAGCCGCCGACATCCAGCACGAGGCCATATTTGTTGGCGCCGACACGAAGATCGCCCTTCATGCCTTCGTCGCACATCCAGTCCAACGTTGCCTTGTCGGGCGTGAAACCGTCCTGCTGGCAAACCTCAAGGCGAAGGGCCAGACCCAGGCCGTCGACGTCGCCGATGACCTTGTGACGCGCCTGCAACTGCCTGATCCCGTCGAGAAAATAGGCGCCCTTGTCCATGATCGATGCGCCGAAATCTTCTTCTTCGAGCATCTTGATGGTTTCGAGCGCGACTGCGGTTCCCATCGGATTGCTGGCGAAAGTCGAGTGGGTCGAGCCGGGCGGGAAGATGCCCGGATGGATCATCTCTTCCCTGGCCCAGATGCCGGAAAGCGGATTAAGGCCGTTGGTGATCGCCTTGCCGAACACCAGGACGTCGGGGTTGACGCCAAAATGTTCGATCGCCCACATCTTGCCGGTGCGGTAGACGCCCATCTGTATTTCATCGACGACAAGAAGGATGCCGTGCTGATCCAGCACATGCTTCAATTCCTTGAAGAAGTTCATCGGTGGGATGACGTAGCCGCCCGTGCCCTGGATCGCTTCGACATAGAAGGCCGCGAATTCCGCCTTGCCCGCCTTGGGATCCCACACGCCATTGTATTCGCTTTCGAAAAGCCGCGCGAATTTCTGGACGCACTGATGGCCGTATTCTTCCTTGCTCATCCCCTTGGGGCCACGGAAGTGATAGGGAAACTCGACGAACTGCGCCCGGTCGGAGAAGTGGCCGTAGCGGCGGCGGTAGCGATAGCTCGATGTGATCGCCGAGGCGCCGAGCGTGCGTCCGTGATAGCCGCCTTCGAAAGCGAACATCAGGCTTTTTCCGCCGGTATAGTTGCGCACCAGCTTCAGCGAATCCTCAACCGCCTGCGAGCCGCCGACGTTGAAATGCACGCGACCTTTCATGCCAAATTTCTTTTCGGCATCCTGCGCGATCCGGGTTGCGAGTTCGACCTTCTCGCGGTGCAGATATTGCGACGCCACTTGCGGCAAGGTGTCGAGCTGGCGATGCGCGGCCGCGTTGAGGCGCGGATTGCGGTAGCCGAAATTGACCGCCGAATACCACATCTGAAGATCGAGGAACGGCGTTCCGTGACTGTCGTAGAGATAGGATCCTTCGCAGGCTTCAAAGAAGCTCGGATCGGCAGCGTAGTGGACGGTATCGCCGTGGGAACAGTAGATGCTCTCCAGTTCGCGCAGTTCGCTTTGCGAGCGCGGCAGGGAAGACACGCGATCGGATTCTTTGATTGCAAGATTGACGTTCATGAAGGTTCTCGTTTGCTGTCTTATGCGGTGGCATAAAGGGGAGCGTCGGCCACCCTGTCTTGAAAGTACGGAACGCTGCTGCCCAGGCTCGTGACGACGTCGGAGAAATCCCGATAGCCGAGGAAGGGGATGTTGCGGTCGGCGCAGTAGGTGGCGAGTTGCCCCTTGGCGAAGACCAGTTCGGGCTTGTCGGAAACGCAGAAATCGGACCGGCCGTCGCCGACATAGATGCGCTGGCCGTGCGTGGTCAGCGACCGGCATTTGCACACGCCGGCCGTTGCCGCGCAGTGCTGGTCGGCATAGGGCGAAAACAGCCCATAAGTCGCTTCGCCGCCATGGCCGCCAACGACCAGCCTGTTGGCGATGATCGGCAGGTGGTCGAGGCCGTGCTTGCTCAGGATGCGCTTGATGAAGTGGTCGACACCGTCGCTGACGATGGTGACCGGCGCGCCGTGCGCCGCACAGAAATCGACGAAGGAGGAAAAGAACGGGTCGATGGCTATGGCGTCAAGGACCTCATCCAATTCGGCGGGCGTCGCCCGGATCAAGGAGATCTGGCGCCGCATGCATTCGCTGGATCCGATCTCGCCGTCGTGCCACAGCCTTTCGATGGCCTCCCATTTTGGGTCGGCCAGTCGGGACAGGACAAAATCGGTCGCATCATCGACCGAGATTGTCCCGTCGAAATCGCAGTACACATGCATAGAGAATGTCCCTCAAGGAATCTTCGAGGGCGTTCTAGCAACCTTGGCTGAGTGCAAAATTATGCGGCGATGAAGCGAAACTGAAATCGAAACATCGCGCTTTCAAACAACTACGCGGTCTGGACACTCGGTAGCGTCACAACCACACGCAGCCCCATCCCGGAGGGCGGGGCATATAAGGCGATGTTCGCCGCTAGGCGCTCGACGATATCCGCAACGATCGCGAGCCCAAGCCCCGCGCCTTCCGCTTCAGGCGTATTCACGCGGTAGAAGCGCTGGAACACCGCCTCATGATGCTGCTCGGCGATGCCGGGCCCGCTGTCGGTAATGGAAAGCGACCAGTCGTCGTCGTCCGGGGCAATCGAAACCCTGATCTTGCCGCCGGCAGGCGTATATTTGATCGCGTTGTCGATCAGATTGCCTATCAGCAAACGAAGCAGGGGGGCATCGGCTTTGACTTCCGCCTGTTCGTCGCCTTCCAGCGATACGTCATGCCGCTTGAGCGTGATGATCGTGCCATGCTCGGCGATGACCGAGGCGGTAACGTCATAGAGATTGACTGCTTTCAGCTGGATCGGTTGATGACTGACGCGCGCGGCGCGAAGCATCTGCTCGATCAGATGCATCGCCT
This sequence comes from Aminobacter sp. 01T433, assembly GCF_056398585.1. Classification (NCBI taxonomy): domain Bacteria; kingdom Pseudomonadati; phylum Pseudomonadota; class Alphaproteobacteria; order Hyphomicrobiales; family Phyllobacteriaceae; genus Aminobacter; species Aminobacter sp. 01T433. The sequence goes on along the minus strand of NZ_JBFTPR010000016.1, from coordinate 115,972 downwards.
TGTCGTTGCTGGCAACCAGGTCTGTGAGAATCGCTTCCCGCTCCGCATCCGAGTCGGCGTTGCGCAACATCTGCAGCAACAGCTTCAGTCCGGCCTGCGGTGTTCGCAATTGATGCGCCGCATGATCGGCGAAACGCCGTTCCGCGGTCAGCGAACGATCAAGCTTGTTCAAAAGCTGGTTGAGCGACCTGCCGAGCGGGGACAGGTCGCGCGGCAAGGTGTCGATGGGGATTACGGAAAGATCTTCCGGCGAACGGCTGCGTATCTGGCGCACAAGCCCGTGAATGGAACTCAATCCGTTGTTGATGCCGTACCATATCAGCAGGGCAATGACCGGGACGAGAATAAGCAACGGAAAAAACAGGTTGAGCATGATGTTCGATACAAGCGTATCGCGCAGCGCCCGTTTCTCCCCCACCTCCACGATGATGCCGGCGTTCGGGATGGGAAGGGAGTATACGCGCCACGCCTCGTTTTCGTAGGTCATGTCAGTGAAACCGGCCCGTTGCACGGGAACACTCTCCGAGAAGGCGGTGCTCGAAAAAATCATGATTTGACCGTCCTTCCACGTGCGGAACATGTGGGCGTCGGCGTAGTCGTCAGCGTCCTCATTCATCGCCAGCTGATTGCCCATTGCCAGATCTATGTCGTTGATCTGCTTGGGCTTCTGATGGTCCGGGTTCTCTATCCGTCGCTGGAGCAACGTCCACAGCACATTCGCGTCATTTATCAGCTGGGCATCATAGATGTTGTTGATTTCACGCGTGGCGCTGTGAAACGCGAATGCGCCGATGATCGCGATGGCGACGAGAATGGTTGGCGTTATCCGGAAGAAGAGCTTCCAGGTCAGTGTCGAACGGGTCATTGCTCGACCATGTATCCAACGCCTCGAATGGATCGGATGAAATCGGCGCCAAGCTTCTTGCGCAGATTGTAGATGATCACTTCGGTAGTGTTGCTCTCGACGGTATTGTCGGCGCTGTAGAGCGCATATTCGATGTTGCTCTTGGTGACGTATTTGCCCGCGCGCTCCATGAGCAGCTTGAGCAGCTGGAACTCCTTGGCCGTCATCATGATCTGGCCATCGGCGCCACGCACGACCATGGCTGCCGGGTCTATCGATATCGCGCCGCTTTTGAGGATGATGTCGGTACGCCCGTCCCGCCGCCGCGTGAGCGCGCGCAGCCGTGCCAGCAATTCATCGAGATCGAACGGCTTTGCCAAATAGTCGTCGGCACCGCTGTCGAGCCCTTCAACCTTTTGAAGCGGCGTATCGAGAGCCGTCAAAAGCAGGATTGGAACCGTGTTCTTGCTGCGGCGCGCGGAACGGACAACGTCTATCCCGCTGATCTTCGGCAGGTTCACGTCGAGCACGACGATGTCGAAGCTCAGATCTTCAAGCGCAGCAATTGCCGCCTCGCCATCCTGCACCCAATCGATGCCATAAGCGTGTTTTTCCAAAGCCTTCTTCAGCGAAGACCCGAGGATGATATCGTCCTCGACCAGCAACAGGCGCATGGCTTGCCATACCTTTCTTTTGAAGCGCATTGGCGCAAAGCGCCGCGCTTTCATTCCCCAACAATGGATGGCATCTCGGTTTTTTGCGGGCAGACCAACATATTTTCAGCTGCGGGGGGTGCTCTCAGAAGTCGACCTGGAACGATCGCGTGAAAATGAAGCCTACCGAGTTCTGGTTGGCCGAACCCGTACCAGTGACGATGGGGCTATCAGCGGCATCGCCGACCAGGCGGTCGAACTTGTCGTAAACCTGCACGCTCATATTGTCGGTAAGTTGGTAGGTTGCGCCAAACACGAGACCGACTGATTTGAAACCGCCGCTTGGGTCGAACGGGGCTAGGCTTCCGCTGTTGGCTTCCAACGCCGATACGCCGAAGCTGTTTCGCATATAGTTTGTATCGGCCAGAGATACGCGCGGACCAGCCGACAGGACGAGCTTGGGACCGAGCGGCTGGAACAGGTCAGCGCCGAAATCGGCCACAAATCCGTAGCTCGTGCGCAGGTCTTGTCGCGCTTCGACGCGCAGCCGGAACCGGTCGGCGACCGGCCAGTATTGCGCGAAAACGCCGGCGTCGGCGCTCCAGTCTATTTCATGCGTTCCCGCTAGACCCGGATCGTCGGATACCGAGCGGCGGCCGCGAATGCCGGCAACCGGCCCCATCTCGATGCCGCCCAGTTCGACCAGCGAGAAGTCGATGTTGTCGTCCGGGGCGCTGAGGCCCGCCGGCTCGCCAACGCGACGAATGTCGAAGGAAGGAATGAAGGTGAAGTCGTCGTGCCTGGCGCCTTCATAAGACGGACCATATTCGGCACCGCCCCCAAGTGTTACGATCCAACCCGTCGCAGGCGTTGCGGCGCCAATTTTCGGTGCGTCGTTTGTGTTACTCTGGGCGAGTGCCGGAACAGTCAGCAACAAGCAGCAAAGCGCGCCTTTTGCGAGGGCCGAAGGGCGAAATGCTGATGAGACCGAACCCCGTCGCATAGTGGACAGAACCGTCCGCAATCCGAGTGCCGGTCGTTGCATGTCGGATCTTGGTTTCCCGCGCCTTCGGCTACAGTACATGACTAACATCAAGCCCGTCTCATTGAGCAGCATCGAGCATCATTTTAATGACGGAAATATGCTCATTCTTATCAGCAACTGTTGCGATCATCAGCGCATGCACAAATGCCTGCGCCGACACCAGATTTTCGTTTGCGAAACGCGCCCGAATTGAACACTGACTTGGCACAAGAACCTGACGGGCGCATTGCCACAAACATACAGAATAGTAAGTATGGCTCACTTACGCCGAGTTGTCGCGCGACCTTGTCACCACCAGCCAAGTCGATCCCTTCACATGCGCTCATCGATGTGAAGAACTGGATCAGACAACCGAACCTGCCGCCATTCTCTGCGCGACACGTATTGGGCTTCGGACCTGACGATCATCCTACTTCATGAGCTTGAGCAATTCTTTTGCGGCCGCTTCCGACGATGCGGGATTTTGGCCGGTCACGAGCTTGCCGTCGACAACGACATAAGAGCCCCAGTCGCCACCTTTCTCGTAAAGTCCACCATTGGCCTTGAGCATGTCTTCGACGAGAAAGGGAACCACGTCAGTCAGGCCAACCGCTGCTTCTTCGGTATTGGTGAAGCCGGTTACACGTTTGCCTGAAACGAGCGGCTTGCCATCGGCACCCTTGGTGTGACGAAAGACGGCTGGCGCATGGCACACGGCGCCGACAGGACGGCCGCTGGCGGCGAAGGTTTCGATCAAGCGTTTGCTGTCGGCACTTTCCGCCAGATCCCACAGAGGACCATGGCCGCCAGGATAGAAGATCGCGTCGAAGCCGTCGGCTTTCACCTCAGACAGTTTTGCGGTCGCGGCCAGCGCCCGTTGCGCCGCCTCGTCCTTCTTGAATCGCCTGGTTGCCTCTGTTTGGGCATCTTCAGCATCGCTCTTTGGGTCGATCGGCGGCTGACCGCCGTTGGGAGAAGCCAGTGTGATGAGGGCGCCCGCATCGCGCAGAACGTAGTAGGGCGCAGCGAATTCCTCGAGCCAGAAACCGGTTTTCTCGCCCGTATTTCCAAGCTTGTCATGCGACGTCAGGACCATGAGGATTTTCACGTGATGACTCCTTGCCTTGATTATTTGGTGTTGCCCACGCGAATGACGCGTTTGCCGAAATTCTCGCCCCTCAGCAGGCCGACAAATGCCTGTGGGGCTTGCTCCAGCCCATCGATGATTTCTTCACGATAGAGAATTTTTCCGGCTTCGACCCATGCTGCCATCTCCTTGGCAAACTCGGGATAGAGGTGGCCGAAATCGTTGAAGATGATGAAGCCGCGAATGGTGATCTGCTTGCGCAGGAGCTGGCCCAGGAACCAATTCATCCGATCCGGGCCGTCGGGCAGGCTTGTGGCATTGTATTGCGAGACGAGACCGCAAAGTGGAATGCGCGCACCCCTGTTGAGCAGCGGCAGTACCGCGTCGAAGACCTTGCCACCGACATTTTCGAAATAGATGTCGATACCTTCGGGTGTTGCGGCCTTCAATTGTTGGGCAAGATCCTCGGATTTGTGGTCGATACAGGCGTCAAATCCAAGCGTTTCGACAGCGTAGGCGCATTTTTCAGCACCCCCGGCAATGCCGACAACACGGCAGCCCAAAAGCTTGCCGATCTGTCCCACTGTTGCTCCGACTGGGCCAGTCGCTGCGGCGACCACGATCGTTTCGCCCTTCTTGGGTGCCCCGATCTGCTTGAGCCCGGCCCAGGCGGTGAATCCAGGCATTCCCATGATGCCGAGTGCCCATGAGGGATGCTTGGGCGCACGCCCCAACGGCAAGACCCCAGTGCCGTCCGACAGCGCATAATCCTGCCAGCCGTTGAAGCTGAGCACCCAGTCGCCTTTGTCGAAACCCTTCAGTTTCGACTCTACGACCTGGGCGACGGTCCCTCCGACCATGACGCCGCCGATTTCGACTGAGGCAGCGTAAGACGGGGCATCGCTCATGCGGCCGCGCATATAGGGGTCCAGCGACAGAAACTCAGTGCGCAGCAGCATCTGGCCGTCCTGCGGTTCGGGGACCTCCACGGACACGAGCTTCAGCGTGTTTTCGTTCGGCTCGCCCTTCGGACGTTCGGCGAGCAAAAAGCGGCGGTTCTTGGTTTCGGACTGTGCCATGATGTTCTTCCTCTTGGGGATGGAAGTGAACTAGTTTGTCTGGGTTCGCCGGTTCATCGCGGAGACGATCTGGGCTGTGAGCCCCTGGTAGTCGCCGTCGAAATGGTGGTCGCCTCCGACCTTCAATTTCTCGACAGCGGTGAGACGCGGATCCTCGCAAGCCGACTCGGTTTCCTCATCGCCATAGACACAGAACACACGATCCTGCGGCAGCGCAGCGATGGCCTGCGCCACATCGCGGTCGCCGCCGAGACCGAGCCAGTTCTCCATCGTCACCTGGAAAGGCGTCGTCTTTTCCGTACCGAGAAGACCTATGAAATCGATACGGCTGCGAATGTCGTCAGGTAGGTGCGGCCAGGCAAAGGGCGTTACATCGGCGCCAAAGGAATAGCCCAGCAGCGCCACCGGCAGCTTGCCGGAGGGATCAGCGTCATGAATGATCGAAGCCATGTCCTTTGCAACCTTGTCGGGCTGACGCTCCGACCAGAAATAGCGCAGCGAATCCACTCCGACGACCTGAATGCCTTGCGCTGCAAGCTGTTCGCCGACACTTTTGTCGATATCTCGCCAGCCGCCGTCACCAGAATAGAACAGCGCGAGGCGTGTCGGGGTTCCCACGGTCGGGATATCGACCACCGGCAGCGACTTGTCGCCGGCGTCGACGGCAGCGATTTCGGCGACCGCATCCACGGCAAGCGACAACCGCTCTTCCGCGGTCGCTGCGGTTTTTGTCTCAAGCCGGAAGCTGCCGGCCGGAGCGCTCGCGGCAGGTGCTGCCATCGTCGGCGCGTCTGCCATGATCATCACCCCCGGAGAGGGCAACGGCGCGTCGAGTGCGTAGCTGAACCCCCCGCCGGCCACGGCCGTCGGCTCCGCGCCCTTGCATACCGGCACTGCCGTCTTCAGCCCCTCTGCGGGATCGATCGACACGGCACCCGCCACGGTCGCGGCCGGCGCGTCAGCCAGTGCCGCGTAAGCAAGTGTCGCACCTTCGCCGACGCCGAGAACGACGGGATGGAGATAATGGTGGCTGTCGAGCAGCCGCTGGGCTTCCTTGGACAGGCCTTCCAGATCGGACCCGAGATAGATGCACTCGCCGGGGTCAGTATTGAGAAGTGGCCGCCAGGCATCGATACCGACCGGCAGGACGGCGATGTCGCGACGTTCCAGCTCACGGGCGAGCTTGGCGGCATGGCCATCGCGGTCGCCGGACCCGGATACGAGGATTGCCAGTCCTTGCAGCTTTCCCAGCGGCGGCTGCATGGGGACATTGTTCAGCCGGCCGTAGCTTACGCTGATGGTCGGCGGCAGATAGCCAGCCTCACGCCGGATTTGCGGCCAAAACCACGCTGCTGCGGCCGCACAGCCGAGAGCGGCAATGCCCGCGATGCCAATCAGGATCAGACGCTTTTTCATAACAAAGCCCCGCATGAAATGAACATTTTGCCGCCTATTTGCGCTTGCCTATGAGAGGCCGGCCACTGATCAGGGTGGTGACGTCGAGAAGTGCCTTGGGTGTATCAAGCGCTGGCGGGCAGATGAGGTAGTTGGCGGTCCACACCGGATCGAACTTGTCCTTGAAGGCACGCAGGCCGTCGAAACGATAGAGGTTCTGGCCCTTCTGGTACATCAGCGACCCGAAACGGTTCCAGCGCGAGGCGACGCGGTGGTCGGTCAGCCCGGACAAGGGCGCGACCCCGAGATTGAACCAGCGATAGCCCTCGGCCTTCGCCACCATCATGATCTTGGTGAAAAGGGCATCCATCATGACCTTGCAGTCGTCCTGCCGGTAGCGCATCAGATCAACGGCAACCTCGTTGCGCTCGCCGCTCCGCCACAAATTGGCGAAGGCGACAATGCGATCGCCGCGCTTCAGCACCGCGACGTCGAACTGGCTCAGATACTCGGCATCGAAAAAGCCGAGCGAAAAGCGTTTTTCGCTACCAGATTTCAGCCGCAGCCATTCGTCGGAGACCGCCCGCAACTGATCAATAATGCCAGGCACGTCCGCCTTCGCAACGATCTCGAAAGTCAGGCCATCCTTCTCCGCGCGGCGGTCGGCATAGCGCAGCGGCTGACGCTTGGCGCCTTCAAGCGTGAACTCGGCGAGATCGACGCGCGCCACCTCGCCAAGCTTCAAGGCGACCAGCCCCATGTCGAGGAACATCGGCAGGCGCTGCGGGCCTACTTCGTAGAACACTGTGCGCAGGCCCGAGCGGTCGGCGAGTTCGTGGAAGTCCCATGCCAGCGCGGTCACCGCCTCTTCGGTGCCGATGGGCTCTCCCATCGAGATCAGGCTGCCGCCCGAGCGCTGGTACATCACGAAGCCCTCGCCACCGGGTGCGACGAGAAAGCGCTTGTCGCCGAGCAGGGCCAATGCCGCCGCCGTCGACGGGGCCCCGGCGACCAGCGCCGGCACGCTTTCGGGCACTCCTCCCAGTGGCGCGAGCGTCAGCACACGGCGGTTGATGAGCGTGTCGGCAAGCACAACAAGAAGCAGCGTGACAAGGACCACGCTGGCACGCAGCATGCGAGGGGCATCGCCGTTGAAGGCGAACTCCCACCAGAGCTGACTACTGTATTCGACGTGGCGGAAGGCGAAAAAGCCGAGCCATATGCAGGCGCAGATCGTCGTGCCGACACTGGCCAGCCAGCCCCAGGAGAGATGCAAGTCACTGCGCAGCGGGCGCCGGTAGAAGGAGTCGCGGAAGACAAACAGTGTCAACGTCATGAGCGACAGCACCAATGCTTCTTCCCAGTCGAGGCCCTTGGCCAGGGAAAAGATGGCACCGCTGATGAAGAGCACCATTGCCGCTAGCCAGGCGCGTCGCAGCCTTTTGACAAGTCCACGGGCAACGATCAGCAACGCCACGGCAACGAAGCTCGCGCCGAGATGGGACATTTCGACGAAGGGCAGCGGGATGAATTCGGACAATGTGTCGATGCGCTCGGCAAGGCTTGGCGTCAGTGCTGAAATCAGGATCACCATCGCGCCGATGAAGGCGATGCCGGCCGAAAGCGGCGGAATCAGCGGCTCGAGCAGCAACGAGGCGGCACCGACAGGACCGGCGAGGCGGTGACGGTGGCGGTGGATTTCGGAGATGACCAGGCCGAGCACCGCAACGGCAAAGGGCAGCAGCGTGTAGACGATACGGTAGGCAACCAGTCCAGCAAGGGCTTCGGAATTGTTGCCCAGACCGAGGCCCGCGATGATTGTAGCTTCAAAGGCGCCGATGCCGCCCGGCGCATGGCTGACGATGCCGAGGATAACGGCAACGACATAGACGAGGATGAAGGCCGAGAAACTTCCCACACTGCCCGCCGGAAGCAGCACATAGAGGCAGGCAGCAGCAGCGGCCAGATCGATAAGCCCGGCTGCGATCTGCACCAGTGCGCCGCGCGAGGACGGCAGCCGGAGCGAAATCCGGCCGAACCCCAGGGTTCGCTCGCCACGCGATAGCCAGACGACGAGCACGGCGATGCCAAGCAGGACGACGACGCCGATGGCGAGATCCAGTTCGGGCCCGAGCGTCGCGAGCCATGGGATCTGGCCCGGTTCGGCGACCATCGCGATCGCTGCCATGATGGCGAAGGCAAACCAGATCGCAAACCACGAGGTGCCCACGATGCGGCCGATATCGGCAAGTTCGATGCCTTGGGCGGCATAGACGCGGTAGCGCAGCGCACCGCCCGTCAGCAGCGAAAAACCAAGCGCGTTGGAGATCGCGTAGCCGGCGGCACCAGCAAGCACGGACACGCGACGCGGGATGCGGCCAGGGGCAATCGTTTCGACGGCCACGACGTCATAGAACGCGACAGCAGCGAAGCTGATGATGGTGAACAAGACCGCCAGCAACAGCGGTTCAAGCGGGAAGCTGCGCAGATCATCCTGAATTTCCGCGAGCGAAATCGCATTGATGTGCTGGCTCAGCACCCAAAATGCAAAGATCGCGACGGCGACGCCAGCAAGCGGCAGGGCGACGGCCGATCGACGTTGCCAAGAGAACAGCTTGCCGCGCTCCGGCTGCATGTCGAGATCTTCGGTCGTAAGCTTGTCCATGCTGTCGCCATTCAATTCGCTGCGCGGAACGCGTCGGCGAGGCGCGAAGAGGCGACGCGATAAGGGCAATTCTGCGGCGGATTTCACCCTGCAATCAACCGCGAACCTTAACTCTTCGTCATGTTCCGCTGCGAGGTAATGGGGCGGGTTTCTGGCTGGTGCATGGCGCCCTCCAGAAGGTTTGCAATTCTACTCGTATCGCTGAAGAATTTTCTATAAATATTTTTAAGTCACCTTTATCGTGATGAAATCAACTTTTTCATACCTGTTTATCTTTGCATGATTTCTCAGAAAAATAACGCGCTCCTCTTTTTTTGAATACTTCAATGCAGCGCAGAATTATTTTTAGCACTCCTGTTATTCGAGTGCCAAAAGGTGTACACAGGGAATGCGGTCCCCTACGCGCCGACTGCAGAAAGAATCCCCATGAAATTCCGACCACTTCACGACCGCGTCGTTATCCGACGCGCCGAAGGCGATCTCAAATCCAAAGGTGGCATCATCATTCCCGACAATGCCAAGGAAAAGCCCCAGCAGGGCGAAGTGGTTGCAGTAGGACCGGGCTCGCGCGACGAAAGCGGCAAGCTGATCCCGCTTGACGTCAAGGCAGGCGACACCGTGCTGTTCGGCAAATGGTCGGGCATCGAGGTCAAGATCGACGGCGCCGATCTCCTGATCATGAAGGAGACCGACATCATGGGCATCGTCGACAATAGCGAAGCGGCCAAAAAAGCGGCCTGATCAGGCTCCGCGGTCTCAAGAACGAACTGGACGAAAAATCATGTCTGCCAAGGAAATCAAATTCTCCACCGATGCCCGCGACCGCATGCTGCGCGGCGTCGAACTCCTCAACAACGCCGTCAAGGTGACGCTCGGCCCGAAAGGCCGCAATGTCATCATCGATCGCGCCTATGGCCCGCCGCGCATCACCAAAGACGGCGTCACCGTCGCCAAGGAGATCGAGCTTTCAGACAAATTCGAGAACATGGGCGCGCAGATGGTGCGCGAAGTGGCCTCGAAGACCAACGACCTCGCCGGTGACGGCACCACCACCGCAACCGTGCTCGCCGCCTCCATCCTGCGTGAGGGCGCCAAGCTGGTTGCAGCCGGCATGAACCCGATGGATCTCAAGCGCGGCATCGACCTTGCGGTCGCGGCCGTCGTCAAGGACGTCCAAGCGCGCTCCAAGAAGGTCAAGTCGTCCGACGAGATCGCCCAGGTCGGCACGATCGCCGCCAACGGCGACGCCACCGTCGGTGACATGATCGCCAAGGCGATGGAAAAGGTCGGCAATGAAGGCGTCATCACTGTCGAGGAAGCCAAGACCGCCGAGACCGAACTCGACGTCGTAGAGGGAATGCAGTTCGACCGTGGCTACCTCAGCCCCTATTTCGTCACCAACACCGACAAGATGCGTGCCGAGCTGGAGGACCCCTACATCCTCATTCACGAAAAGAAGCTCGGCAATCTCCAGGCGATACTGCCGATCCTGGAGGCCGTGGTGCAAAGCGGCAAGCCGCTTTTGATCATTGCCGAGGACGTCGAAGGCGAAGCGCTTGCAACGCTTGTCGTCAACAAGCTGCGTGGCGGTCTGAAGGTCGCCGCCGTCAAGGCGCCAGGCTTCGGCGACCGCCGCAAGGCGATGCTGGAAGACATCGCGATCCTGACCGCCGGCCAAATGGTCTCGGAGGATCTCGGTATCAAGCTCGAAAATGTCACCATCGACATGCTCGGCCGGGCAAAGCGCGTGCTCATCGACAAGGACACGACCACGATCATCGACGGCTCCGGCGACAAGGCGGGCATTGCCGCGCGGGTCGCGCAGTTGAAGATGCAGATCGAAGAAACCACTTCCGACTACGACAAGGAAAAGCTGCAGGAACGCCTGGCCAAGCTCGCCGGCGGCGTTGCCGTCATCCGTGTCGGCGGCGCGACCGAGACCGAGGTCAAGGAAAAGAAGGACCGCATCGACGACGCGCTGAACGCCACCCGGGCTGCCGTTGAAGAAGGCATTGTTGCCGGCGGCGGCGTGGCCCTGCTGCGCGCCAAGACCGTGCTGAAAACGCTTGTCGGCGCCAATGCCGATGTGACCGCTGGCATTTCGATTGTGCTCAAGGCGCTCGAGGCGCCGATCCGGCAAATCGCCGAGAATGCCGGTGTCGAAGGCTCCGTCGTCGTCGGCAAACTGATGGACAGCGAGGATGCCGATCTGGGCTTCAATGCGCAGACCGAAACCTATGTCGATATGATCAAGGCCGGCATCGTCGATCCGGCCAAGGTCGTACGCACGGCCCTGCAGGACGCCGGCTCGATCGCCGCACTGCTAATCACCGCCGAAGCCATGATCTCCGACATTCCGGCGAAGGAAGCATCCAACGGCGGCAACCCAGCTGGAATGGGTTACTGAGCAACGCCTGAACCATCTGGCCGCCATGCGGCTGGATGGTGACTCCCCACCATCAACCAGGAGCGTTACATGGCCATGCAGACCAACCAGAAGCAGTCCGTCGCCGCACGATGGGAGAACTACCAGCCGTCCAAATCGACGCTCGTCTGGACATGCGTCGGCACCGCCGTCGCAACGATGATCATCGGCTTCAGCTGGGGCGGCTGGGTCACCGGCGGCACCTCGCAGACGCTTGCAACGACAGCCGGCGACGTGGCGCGTGGTCAACTCGCCTCGACAATATGCGTCGAGCGGTTCAATGCAGCACCCGATGCTGCGGCAAAGCTGACCGAACTGAAAGCCAAGACAGTCGGCTACGATAGGCAGAAGTTCGTCGAGGCCGGCGGCTGGGCTACCATGCCGGGAGAAACCGCTCCTGACCGGCGCGCCTCGATTGGCTGCGCCACCGCACTCGCGGCCTAAGCGATTCCATCTCGCGCCGGAACGGCCAGTTCCGGCGCGAGTGTCCTCGTTTCCAGTGCCGCGTTTGACCGCCACTCCAACCCGCCGACGGTGCGCTTTTCCTCTCGAACGACATGCTGCCGCCGCCTGGAAATATCCTGGCGGGCGTCTCGGCTTCAGCAGAGAAGGATTTCGACCATGATCAAATTCTCAAAGAAGAACGACCCATTGCCGGCAGAAAGCGATGAAAACCGCTTCGACTTCATCCGCAGGGCCGCAGCCGAGAAACACAGAAGAATCAAGAGCGACGACGACCGCCGCAATGAGCAAGCGATCGAAGACGAGCAACCACAATGAGCTTGAGCTGCTGACAGTCCGCAACCGGTTGCCCGGCAATGGTGGACTCAGATCGCCTTGGTCAGCACGCCGTCGCCAACCAGCCGCTCTTTCAGCATGGCGATGAACATCAGCATCGGCCTGGACAGCGGGGCGTCGCGCAGCGTAGCTACGCCGTAGTCGCTCCACAAAGGGGGCGAGAATGGGCGCATCACGACGCGATCTGATTTCAGCAGGCTGCCGATCAGCGCGGGGATGATCGAAACGCCGATGCCTTCGGCGACCAGCGCGACGCTGGCCTCGACCGAATGGGCTTCGACCCGGCAGCGCACCGCGCCTTGGGCGCGCCGCAGCCGCTCTTCGATGTCCTCGCGACTTGATCTCAGCCGTCCAAGCAGCACCAGATCGGTACCCGACAGATCGTCAGCACTGATGGTTTCGCGCGAGGCCAGCGGATGGCCGGTCGGCAAAACGCACAATTGCCCACTCGACACCAGCGGCATCGTCACCAGACCGCGATCCTCGGTGGGCAGCCGGACAAAGCCGAAATCGACGCTGCGCCCCATTACCGCGCGTTCGATCGTATCGTAGGGCCCAGCCACCAGCTCGATGCTGACCTGGTCCTGGGTGGCAAGAAAATCGGCGACCAGCCTTGGCAAGAGCGTGGTGGTCAGCGAGTGCGGAAACCCCATCTTGATCAGCGTCCGGCCCGAGCGCCCGGCGCTGAGTTCGTCGGTCCGGCGCTTCAGCCGCGCCAACACGTCCGAAAGCTCGCCGACCTCCTGCAGCAGTGCGGTCGCCTCCGGCTTTGGAACCAGCCTGCCCTTTTCGCGGCGGAAAAGCTCGAAGCCGATCTCCTCTTCCAGGCTGCTCAATTGCCTGCTGATCGCCGACTGCGACAAAGCGAGCACGCCCGATGCGCCAATGGTCGATCCGGTCTGCATCACCGCGCGGAACACTTCCAGTTGCTTGAGATTCATCCCGCGCCCCTATTCGCCAAGGCAACGGATCTGCGCCGGCGCCCTTTTTGCATCGAGTAATGCACAAAACTCATAAGATTGCGCGCCTCCCGCCCTCGCTGCTACGTCGCACGACAACAGGCAGTCAACAACTGCCACCGGGAGGAGAGCATTCACGTGATGACCGGGCGCAGCCCTTTCAGGCAAGCCACGCAAGGAGCCACCGCGCGATGACGATCTTCATCATCCGGCGCTTCAGCCAAAGCCTGTTCGTCGTATTCCTGACGTCGGTTCTGGTTTTCGTCGGCGTCTACGCCATCGGCAATCCGGTCGATATCCTGATCCCGGCCGACGCCAGCTTCGCCGAACGCGAGGCGGCGATCCGCGCTCTTGGGCTCGACCGACCGTTGATCGCGCAATACGGCACCTTCCTTGTCAACGCGCTGCACGGCGATTTCGGACGCTCCTTCGTCTTCAACCAGCCAGCGATCAGCCTGATCTTCCAGCGGCTGCCGGCGACGCTGGAACTTTCATTCGTCGCGCTGACCATAGCGCTCGTGCTCGGCATACCGCTTGGCCTTATCGCCGGGCTCAAGCCGCGTACGGTCGCTGATGAAACGATCATGACCGGCTCGATCCTCGGTTTCAGCCTGCCGAATTTCTGGCAAGGCATGATGCTGATCATGATCTTTTCGGTCTGGCTCGGCTGGCTGCCCTCCTCAGGACGTGGCGAGACCGGCGAGATTTTCGGCATCACCACGTCCCTGGCGACATGGGACGGGTTCGCTCACCTCATTTTGCCGGCGACCAACCTCGCCTTGTTCCAGCTATCGCTGGTGATCCGGCTGACCCGTACCGGCGTGCGTGAAACGATGCCGCTCGACTTCATCAAATTCGCCCGCGCCAAGGGCCTGTCCGAGCGCCGCATCATTTCGGTCCATGTCATGAAGAACATCCTCATCCCGATCGTCACCGTGGTCGGCATGGAGTTCGGCTCGCTCATCGCCTTTGCGGTGGTGACCGAGACAATCTTCGCCTGGCCCGGCATCGGCAAGCTTCTGATCGATTCCATCACCGTGCTCGACCGGCCCGTGGTCGTTGCCTACCTGCTGGTCGTCGTCACCATGTTCATCTTCATCAACCTCGCCGTCGACATCGTCTATTCGATGCTCGATCCGCGCATCCGCCTGAGCGACACACAATGACCGCGCTCAGCCACCGTTTCCAGGAAAGCCAGTCGTTTTGGGCGCGTTCGCTGCGCGGCATCCTCGGCAGCCCCAAGGCGACGATCGCGCTTGCGGTCTGCCTGATCCTGATCGCAACCGCCATCTTCGGCCCGTCGCTTGTACCGCAAAATCCATATGATCTCGCCGCGATCGACTTTTTCGACGCGCGCCTGCCGCCGATGTCGGAGAGCATGTCGGGCACAACCTATTGGCTCGGCACCGACGGCCAGGGCCGCGACATGTTCTCGGCGATGGTCTACGGCCTGCGCACATCGATGGGCGTCGGCTTGTTTTCCGGTGTCATCGCACTTGCCCTCGGCACCGCACTTGGCCTCACCGCGGCCTATTATGGCGGCCGCATCGACACGCTGATCATGCGCCTTGTCGACCTGATGCTCGGCTTCCCCACCATCCTGGTGGCACTCATGCTGCTCGCCCTGCTTGGCCAAGGCGTGTGGAAGGTGGTGCTGGCACTGGTCATCGTGCAGTGGGCACAGTTTGCCCGTGCCGTGCGCGCCGCTGCCCTGATCGAACGCGGCAAGGAATATGTCGAAGCAGCCGCCTCGCTTGGCCTTTCCAAGCCGCGCATCCTGTTTGGCCACATGCTGCCCAACTGCCTGCCGCCGATCATCGTCATCGGAACGCTGCAAGTGGCCAACGCCATATCGGCCGAAGCGACATTGTCCTTCCTCGGCATCGGCCTGCCGATCACCGAGCCATCGCTCGGCCTGTTGATCGCCAATGGCTACCAGACGCTGCTGTCGGGCCAATACTGGATATCCGTTTATCCCGGCCTTCTGCTGCTAGCGCTTGTCTTCAGCATCAACATCGTCGGCGACCGCTTGCGTGAAGTGCTCAACCCCCGTCTTTCGGAGCGCTGAGATGACGCTGAAGGTTGAAAATCTCTGCACCTATTTCTTCACCCGGGCTGGCGTCGCCAAGGCGGTGGACGGCGTGTCCTTTGAAGTCGGCCGTGGCGAAATCCTCGGTCTGGTCGGCGAGTCCGGTTCCGGCAAGTCGATCACCGGCTTTTCGATCCTGGGGCTTGTCGATCCGCCCGGCCGCGTCGCCAGCGGCAAGATCCTGTTCCACGGCCAAGACCTTGTCGGCCGTTCACAAAGCGAGATGCGGACGCTGAGGGGCAAGAAGATCGCCATGATCTTCCAGGACCCAATGATGACGCTCAATCCGGTGTTGTCGATCGAGACCCAGATGGTCGAGACCGTGCGGGCCCATGACAAGGTGTCCAAGGCCGAGGCGCGGACCCGCGCGGTTGAGGCGCTCGGCCTTGTCGGCATCCCCTCGCCCGACGAGCGGCTCGCCGCCTATCCGCATCAGTTCTCCGGCGGCATGCGCCAGCGGGTCGCCATCGCCATAGCACTGCTGCACCGGCCGGAACTCATCATCGCCGACGAGCCGACCACTGCGCTCGACGTCACCATCCAATCGCAGATCCTCGCGGTGATCCAGGGGCTGAGCCGCGACTTCGGCATGTCGCTGATCTGGATCAGCCATGATCTTGGCGTCGTCGCCGGCCTCGCCCACAGGATCGCGGTGATGTACGCCGGCAGGATTGTCGAGACTGGCGAGACCGATACCGTGCTCGACAACCCGGTCCATCCCTACACGATCGGGCTGATGCGTTCGGTTCCGGCCAATCTCGAGCGCGGCGAGCCGCTGACGCCCATTCCCGGCATGGCGCCACCACCGCTCGGGCGGCCCGCGGGCTGTCCGTTCCGCCTGCGCTGCTTTGCAGCCACCGCAGCTTGCGAAGCCGAGCCAGAAGAAACCGCAGTCGACGGCCACCGCTGGCGCTGTTTCCACCCGCAGATCGCGAGGGCAGCATGACGCCTCTTGTCGAAGCCACCACCATCTCCAAACGTTTCACGCGCGGGCTCGATTACGCCGAACGGCTTGCACGCTTTCTCGGCGCCAATGTCGAAGAGCGCGTCGTTCATGCCGTCGATGGCGTCTCGCTGAAGATCAACCCCGGCGAAGTTGTTGGCCTTGTTGGCGAATCCGGCTGCGGCAAGTCGACGCTTGGCCGCATCATGGCTGGCATCCTGCCGCAGTCCGACGGTGTCATGAGCTGGGAAGGCAAAGACATGTCGGCGCTGCCGCGCTCGGAGGCAAAGGCTGCGCGGCTAGCCTCGCAGATGATCTTCCAGGATCCGATGTCTTCGCTCAATCCGCGCAAGACGATCCTCGACATCATCGGCGAAGCGCCCGTCGCCCACGGCATGGTGGCGCGTGGCGACGCTGCCGAGATGGTGACCGCGCTGATGTTGCGTGTCGGCCTCGACCCGTCCTACCTCAACCGCTACCCGCACCAGTTTTCTGGCGGACAGCGCCAGCGCATCGGTATCGCGCGTGCGCTGGCGGTGAAGCCGCGCTTCATCATCTGCGATGAATCGGTGTCGGCGCTCGATGTTTCGATCCAGGCGCAGATCCTCAATCTGTTCATGGAGCTCAAGCAGGAGCTCGGCCTCACCTACCTGTTCATCAGCCACGATCTTGGCGTGGTCAAACACATCTCCGACCGCGTCGCGATCATGTATCTCGGCCGCATCGTCGAAAGCGCGCCAGCGGACGCCTTTTTCGCCGCGCCAAACCATCCCTACACGATCGCACTTCTTTCCGAGGTGCCGACGATCAAGCAACGCAAGCGGCAGTTCAATCCGGTGAAAGGCGAAATCCCCTCGCCGCTTCATCCGCCTTCAGGCTGCCATTTCCATCCGCGCTGCCCGCACGCCTTCGATCGCTGCCGCGTCGAGCGGCCGATCTTGCGCGAGATCGCGTCGGGCCATGTCAGCGCCTGCCACCTCAACGATTTGCCGGGCAAGGCGGCTTCGTCCCCTGCCCCAACAACCGCCATTGCATGAACAGAAAAGGGAACACGACCATGCAGATCATCCGTTCGACCTTCGCAGCCTTGCTTTTGGCCAGCAGCCTTTCCACGGCTGCATATGCTGCCGACCTCACCGTGGGCATTTCCGCCGAGCCTTCGGCAATCGACCCGCAATTCTCGCGCACCGGCAACAACCAGAATGCCGCCCAGCATATTTTCGGGCGCCTGGTCGAGCAGGACGAAAACCTGCAGATCAAGCCGAACCTGGCCGAATCCTGGAAGAATACCGATCCGCTGACCTGGGAAGTGAAACTGCGCCAAGGCGTCAAGTTCCATGACGGCTCGCCGCTGACCGCCGAGGACGTGGTCTATTCGCTTGAGCGCGTGTCGACGATTGAAAAGAGCCCGGCACCGTTCACCGCCAATGTCGGTCCCATCGCCAAGATGGAGATCGTCGATCCGACCACCATCCGCTTCACCACCAAGAAGCCGACGCCACAGTTCATGGAACTGGCGGGCATGGTCTACATCGTTTCCAAGAAGGCCTCCGAAGGCAAAGGCATCGCGGACTTCAACAGCGGTGCGGCGACCATCGGCACCGGCCCCTACAAGTTTGTCGAATGGGTGCCAGGCGACCGCCTCGTGCTTCAGCGCAACGACGACTTCTGGGGCGACAAGCCGGAGTTCGAGAAGGTCACCTTCCGTACGATCTCCAATAATGCCGCCCGCGTGGCAGCGCTTCGTTCCGGCGCGGTCGACCTGATCGACGCCGTACCGCCAGCCGACGTCGCAGCGCTGAAGAGCGTCAAGGGCATCGCCCTGCATTCGACGCCCTCGGCACGCATCGTCTATCTCGCGCTCGATACGGCGCGCGACGAAAGCCCGTTCGTTACCGACAAGGCAGGCGCCAAGCTGACGCCGAGCCCGCTCAAGGATGCACGCGTGCGCCAGGCGATGTCGAAGATGGTCGACCGCCAGCTCCTGATCGATCGCATCCTGTCGGGTGCAGGTGCTGCCGCCGGCCAGCTCGTGCCCGAAGGCATCGGCGGCTACTCGGCCAATCTCAAGCCGGAAGCAATCGATCTCGCCGGCGCCAAGGCTCTGCTTGCCGAGGCTGGTTATCCCGATGGCTTCGGCATCACCGTGCATTCGTCCAACGACCGTTTCGCCGGCGACTCCGATGTCGGCCAGGCGCTCGGCCAGCTGTTTGCGCGTGGCGGTCTCAAGGTCAACGGCGTCGTCACGCAACCCTACAGCGTCTATGTCGCAGCGGCCGGCAAGCAGGAATTCTCGGCCTTCGTCTTCTCCTTCGGCACCACGACCCCGTCTTCGGCACCTGGCATGACCAATGTGCTGATGACGTTCGACAAGGAGGCTGGCACCGGCTCGTTCAACCGGGCGCGCTATTCCAATCCTGCCTACGACGCCAAGATGAAGGAAGCCTTGGCCGAATTCGACGTCGACAAGCGCAATACGCTGCTCGCCGAAGCTGCCGACATCGCTTTCGGCGACGTCGCCATCATGCCGCTGTACTGGCCGGTGGTCACCTGGGCTAGCCGCGACGGCATCGCCTTCACCCCTTCAAAGGGCGAAGACACGCTCGCCACCTATGCCCACACGGCGAAGTAAGGCAGTCATGCAAGCAGCAGCCGAAACGATGGATGTCGCATCCTTGCCCGCAGCCGAGCCGGTGAGCCCCGGCGTCGTGGTCCACCGCGATGTGATGGTGGCGATGCGCGACGGTGTCAGGCTCGCTGCCGACATCTATCGTCCGGCAAATGATGGCGGGGTGTCGCAAGACGCCCTGCCCGTCATCCTGGAGCGGACCGCCTACGGCAAGGGCGAGCGCTCGCGTTCGGAAATCGAACTCGGCATGACAAGGCCGATGACACGGGCCGAGGTCGCCAGCCACTTCGTCGCTCACGGCTATATCGTGATCTATCAGGATTGCCGTGGCCGCTATGGCTCGGAAGGCGAGTTCACCAAATACCTCGCCGAAGGCCCAGACGGCTACGACACGCTTGCCTGGATCGTCGAGCAAAGCTGGTCGAACGGCAAAATCGGCACGATGGGCCTTTCTTACGCAGCGCACACGCAAATGGCGCTGGCCTGCCTCAACCCGCCCGGCCTCGCTGCCATGGTGCTGGATTCCGGTGGCTTCTCCAACGCCTTTACCTGCGGCATTCGCCAGGGCGGCGCGTTTGAATTGAAGCAGGCGACCTGGGCCTACAACAATGCCCGCGAGAGCATTACGGCCAAGCAGGACCCAAACCTGCTGCGCGCGCTGGAAGCTGAGGATGTCAGAAGCTGGTTCAACGCCATGCCCTGGTCCGAGGGGCGTTCGCCGGTGCGCTGGGTGCCCGAATACGAGGACTATCTGCTCGAGCAGTGGCGGCACGGCACCTTTGACGACTACTGGAAACAGCCCGGCATCTATGCCGCCGAAAGCTACGATACATTCCCGAACGTGCCGGTCGCGCTGTTGTCGAGCTGGTACGACGCGTACGTCAAGACCACCTTCGAAAACTATGAAGGCCTGGCGCGCGACCGGGACCGTCCCATGGCGCTGCTCATGGGTCCCAATCTGCACGGCAACCGCAACGCCAGCTTCGCCGGCGATGTCGAGTTCGGCGCCGCAGCGCCCTTGGGCGGCAATGTCACCGAGAGCTGGCTGGAATTCCGCCGACGCTGGTTCGACCGCTGGATGAAGGGCGTCGACAACGGTGTTGAGACAGAGCCCCGCGCCCGCCTGTTCCTGATGGGCGGTGGGTCGGGCCGCAAGACCAGCGAAGGCCGTCTCGATCATGGCGGGCGCTGGATCGCCGCGCCCGATTGGCCCCTGCCAGCCTCAGAGGAAACCGTGCTGAACCTGCACGAAGATGGCAGCCTGTCGGCAGAGGCCCCTGCCCCCGGCACGGCCCCGTTCGTTTATGACTTCGATCCGAAGAACCCGGTGCCGACGATCGGCGGCGCATTAACCAGCGGCCAGCCGGTATTTGAAGGCGGTGGTTTCGACCAGCGCGAGCAAGCTCGGTTCTTCGGCTGCGAGGACACCAATCTGCCGCTTTCGGCACGGCTTGACGTGCTGGCTTTCGAGACCGAGCCATTCGCTGAAGACACCGCCGTCATTGGCCCGGTGACTGTCGAACTGTTTGCCGCTACCGATGGGCTGGACACGGACTTCACCGCTAAGCTGATCGACGTCTATCCCCCAAGCGAGGATTACCCGACCGGCTTTGCCATGATCCTGACGGACGGCATTTTCCGCTGCCGCTACCGCGATGGCTTCGACACGCCAAAACCTTGCGTGCCGGGCGAAGTGATGCGCATCACCATCGAACCCTTCGCCACGGCCAATCTGTTTAAGAAGGGCCACAGGCTTCGCCTCGATATATCCTCGAGCAACTTTCCGAAGTTCGACGTCAATCCCAACACCGGTGCCCCGGAAGGTCGGGGCCGCGCCAAGCGTGTTGCCCGCAACATGGTCTATTGTGACCAGGAACGAGCCTCGCGCGTCAGTTTGAGGACACTTCCAGCAGCTATGCTGCAGGGGCTGGTCGAAGCCTAAGCCGTACGATCCCGCGGCTTTTCGTCACCAAGGTCACGTCACCCTTCGCTCACAAGCGTATCCACCACGACCGCCTTTGACCTAGGCTGCTTTGTCATTGACCCATGCTGTTTCAGGCGGACGCCAGGTCCTTCATTTTCGGAGGAAAGCAAGAGTACCCCGCCTTGCGTCAGCGCATCGACCAGCAAATTCTCGGTCGTGCGATGCAAGGCATGGCGATGGCATTCGAAATCCTTGATCGTGCTGCGCGACACGCCGGCGAGCGCTGCCAGCTGTTCCTGCGTCCAGTTGAGCAGGCCGCGCGCGGCCCTGCATTGCTCAGGAAGTAAATTCATCGAATGAAGCCTTGCCGGATCACTACAGAGTCAACCATAATGGGCGAGATCACGCAATAGTTCCCACCACCCAGATGAGTGCCCACGAAGAATGACAGACGGAACATCATTGATATGGATGATCGTCTTGCCTTTCGTGGGAAGCGCCATTGCTGCCCTGTTGCCTACCAATGCACGTAATGCCGAAGCCTGGCTGGCCGGGGCCACAACGCTCGTAACGCTGTTGCTGGCATCTGCCAGTTATCCGGCTGTCGCTGGCGGCGGTGCCATTCGCAGCACCATCGAGTGGATCCCTACGCTTGGGCTCAACCTGTCCCTACGCATGGACGGCTTCGCCTGGCTGTTTGCCATGATGATCAGCGGCATCGGGTTTCTCGTAGTGCTGTATGCCCGCTACTACATGTCACCCGACGACCCGGTTCCAAGGTTCTTTTCGTTCTTCCTGGCTTTCATGGGCGCGATGCTCGGCGTCGTGCTTTCAGGCAACCTCATCCTGCTGGTGGTGTTCTGGGAGCTGACCAGCGTCTTTTCGTTCCTGCTCATCGGCTATTGGCACCACAACGCCAATGCCCGCGATGGCGCGCGCATGGCCTTGACCATCACCGGCATTGGCGGCCTGGGGCTTCTCGCCGGCGTCCTACTCATTGGCCACATCGTCGGCAGCTACGACCTCGACCGCGTGCTCGCCTCGGGCGATCTCATCCGCTCGCACGATCTCTATGTGCCCGCACTTGTGCTCATCTTGCTGGGCACCTTGACCAAGAGCGCCCAGTTCCCGTTCCACTTCTGGCTGCCGAACGCCATGGCGGCTCCCACGCCTGTGTCGGCCTATCTGCATTCGGCAACGATGGTGAAGGCCGGCGTGTTCCTGATGGCGCGGCTGTGGCCGGTGCTGGCCGGTTCCACCGAATGGTTCTGGATCCTCGGCTTTTGCGGAATGATGTCGCTTGCGCTGGGAGCGTATTTCGCCATTTTCCAGCAGGATATCAAAGGCCTGCTCGCCTATTCGACGATCAGTCACCTGGGCCTGATCACGCTGCTGCTCAGCCTGGGCAGCCCGCTGGGCGCTGTCGCCGCCATCTTCCACATGGTCAACCACGCCACTTTCAAGGCATCGCTGTTCATGGCCGCCGGCATCATCGACCACGAATGCGGCACACGTGACATCCGTCGGCTGAGCGGGCTTTTCCGGTTCATGCCGATCACGGCCACGCTCGCCATGGTGGCAAGTGCCGCCATGGCAGGCGTTCCCCTGCTCAACGGCTTCCTGTCCAAGGAAATGTTCTTCGCCGAGGCGATCGAAACCCATGCGATCTCGGTGCTCGATACCGCCGCACCTTATGTCGCCGTGCTGGCAAGTACGTTCGCCGTCACCTACTCACTCCGCTTCATCCACGGCGTGTTTTTCGGCCCGCCGCCCGCAGACCTGCCCAATGTGCCGCACGAGCCGCCATTCCTGATGCGGTTTCCGATCCTGCTCCTGGTTGTCGCCTGCTTGCTCGTCGGAACCATTCCTGCCCTGACGATCGGACCATTCCTGCACACCGCCGTCACCTCCGTGCTCGGCGAGCGTACGCCCGAATACAGTCTGGCCATCTGGCACGGCTTCAACCTGCCCTTGCTGATGAGCGTCTTCGCGCTTGTTGCCGGTGTCATCCTCTATCTGTGCATCAAGAACTACCTTGCGCATTGCGAGGAAGGCCCTCCTTTCTTCCGCCGTCTCAAAGGCCAGCGCATCTTCGAGCGCGCCATGGTCACCGTCTCGTGGCGTTGGGCGCGCTTTGTCGACTACCGCCTCGGAGCGCGCCGGCTTCAGCCGCAGCTCCGCCTGTTGGTGACAGTGGCTTTCATTGCCGCACTGTGGCCGCTCTACAGCCTCGGCTTCGCGTCCGGCCGATTCACCTTGACGGGTGCTGATCCGGTCTTTGCCGGTGTCTGGGTACTTGGCATCGTTTGCGCCCTCGGTGCGGCCTATCAGGCAAAGTTCCATCGCCTTGCCGCCCTCATGCTCCTGTCGGGTGCCGGGCTTGTCACCTGCATCACCTTCGTGTGGCTTTCTGCGCCCGACCTCGCCATCACCCAGCTGCTGGTCGAAATCGTGACCACCGTGCTCATCCTGCTTGGCCTGCGCTGGCTTCCCCAGCGCGTCGAAGACGGCCACGCCACCGCTGCCGCCGTCGTGGGCGCGCGCCTGCGCCGCTTCCGCGATCTTGCGATTGCGGTTTGCGTCGGCGCCGGCGTGACGTTGATTGCCTATGCGGTGATGACGCGCGCGGCCCCGCCCACGATCGCCGACTACTTCCTGGAAAAAGCCTATAGCGAAGGCGGCGGGCGCAATGTCGTCAACGTCATCCTGGTCGACTTCCGCGGCTTCGACACGTTCGGCGAAATCACTGTGCTCGCAATCGTGGCGCTGACGGTGTTTGCCTTGCTGCGCCGCTTCCGTCCTGCCTCCGACAGCGTCGATTCACCCGAACAGCAGCGCATCCAGACCGCCTTCGACGAGGCCCAGCCCGATCGCGAGACCGGCGAGACGATCATCGACTATCTGATGATCCCGGCCGTGATCATGCAATGGATGTTTCCTGTCATCATCATGTTCGCTGCCTATCTGTTCTTCCGCGGCCACGACCTGCCCGGCGGCGGCTTTGCCGCCGGTATCGCCATGGCCGCGGCCTTCATCCTGCAATACATGGCGGCGGGAACCAAATGGGTCGAGGACCGGCTCCGGGTTCTTCCGGTCAGGTGGATCGGCCTTGGCCTGCTCGTTTCGGCACTGACCGGCGCCGGGTCCTGGCTGTTCGGCTATCCCTTCCTGACCTCGCACGCGCGGTATGTCGACCTGCCGCTGATCGGAGAGATACCGCTGGCCAGCGCCATATTCTTTGATCTCGGCGTCTTCTCGCTGGTGGTCGGCGCCACCGTGCTGATGCTGATCGCGCTTGCCCACCAGTCGATCCGCCGGCATCGCATCGTCCGCACCGTGGCTGCCGCAGACGAGGAGACCGCCTGATGGAACTGATCCTGGCTATCGGAATTGGGGTCTTTGTCGGCTCAGGCGTCTGGCTCTTGCTGAGGCCGCGCACCTATCAGGTCATCATCGGGCTCTCGCTCATCGCCTATGGCGTCAACCTCTTCATCTTTTCGATGGGCAGGCTGCAGATCAACGCAGCCCCCGTGCTGGCATCCGGCGCTATCAATCCCACCGACTATACCGATCCGATCCCGCAGGCGCTGGTCTTGACCGCCATCGTCATCGGCTTCGCCACCACAGCCCTGTTTCTGGTCTTGTTGCTGGTTTCGCGCGGCCTCACCGGCAGTGACCACGTCGACGGTCGGGAGCCCAACTGATGGCGTGGGCGAGCCACCTGGTGATTGCACCGATCCTGTTGCCCCTGGTCACAGGGGCTTTCCTGCTGCTGGTCGACGAGCGCCGCCATTCCTTCAAGGCGCTGGTCAGCCTGTTTTCGACGCTGGCCCTGCTGGTCATCGCAATAACGCTCATGACCGTTGCCGACACCACATCGGACGCGGGCGTAGCAGCATCCAAGGTCTATCTGCTCGGCAACTGGAAGGCGCCCTTCGGCATCGTCTTGGTGCTCGACCGTCTGTCAGCGCTGATGCTGGTGCTGACATCGGTTCTGGCGATAGCGGCACTGACCTTCTCGCTCGCCCGCTGGCACAAGAGTGGACCGCATTTCCACACCCTGTTCCAGTTCCTGCTGATGGGATTGAACGGCGCCTTCCTCACCGGCGACCTGTTCAATCTCTTCGTTTTCTTCGAAGTGTTCCTGGCCGCATCCTACGGCCTGATCCTGCATGGATCGGGATCGCTTAGGGTCAAGGCGGGCCTGCACTACGTCGTCATCAATCTTGCTGGCGCATCGCTGTTCCTCATCGGCGTCAGCCTGATCTACGGGGTCACCGGCACGCTCAACATGGCCGACCTCGCCCTGCGCATTCCCATGGTCAGCGCCGACGACCGTATGCTTCTGGAGGCTGGTGCTGCGATCCTCGGCATCGCTTTTCTGATAAAGGCGGGCATGTGGCCGCTCGGCTTCTGGCTGCCCACCGCCTATAGCGCCGCTTCCGCTCCGGTAGCCGCGATCTTTGCCATGCTGAGCAAGGTCGGCATCTATATCCTGCTGCGCCTTTCGCTGCTGTTGTTCGGCGTGGATGCCGGCGCCTCCGCTGGCTTCGGCGAGCCCTGGCTGCTCTATGGCGGCATGGCCACCATCGCCTTCGGCGCCATCGGCGTCTTGGCCTCGCAGGCCATGGGGCGCCTTGCCGGCTCCTATGTGCTGGTGTCGTCGGGTACGCTGCTGGCGGCCATCGGCATGTCCAATGTCTCGGTCACCTCGGGCGCGCTGTTTTACTTGGTCAGCTCGACGTTGACGATTGCCGCCTTCTTCCTGCTCATCGAACTGGTCGAACGCGCCCAGGACCCGGCAGCCGACGTTCTGGCCGTCACCATGGAAGCCTATGGCGATGACATGGACGAAGAAGAGGTCGAAGAAGAAGTCGGCGTCGCCATTCCCGCCACGCTTGTGATCCTAGGCATCTGCTTCACCGGCTGCGCCCTGCTTTTGGCCGGCCTGCCACCGCTTTCCGGCTTCATTGCAAAATTCGCCATGCTGACAGCGCTGTTCAATCCTGACGGACTTGGCGCGAGCGGCGGAGAGATTTCGGTAACGACATGGGCGTTCGTGGCCCTGCTTATTCTGTCGGGCCTGGCAGCGATGATCGCCATGACACGCGCCGGCATCCGCACTTTCTGGGCGCCGATCGAAGGCACGGTGCCGCGCGTGCTGGTCATGGAATTCGCGCCCGTCGCCTTCCTCCTCGTCCTGTGCCTGGGGCTGAGCGTCCAGGGTGGCAAGGTGATGGCCTATATGGATGCCACCGCACGGTCGCTTCATGATCCAAAGAGCTACATTTCAGATGTCATGTCGGCACCCAGTCTGCCCGGCCCCAAGAGCTCGGAGGCCAAATGACACGCTGGCTGCCTTATCCTGTGCTGACGGTATCGCTGCTGGTCATGTGGCTGCTGCTCAACAAATTCTCCCTTGGCCACCTGGTCCTGGGCAGCGTCATCGCTTTTGGTGCATCGCAAGCCATGGCCGCCCTTCAGCCCGCCAAGCCAAGGATCCGGCGCTGGGACAAGATCCCGCAGCTTCTGTGGGTGGTCTTCATCGACATCTGCCGTTCCAACATCGCGGTCGCCGGCATCATCTTGAAGGGACGGCGCAGTCAACGGACCTCGGGCTTCGTCACCATCCCGCTTGAGTTGCGCGACCGCACCGGCTTGGCCGTGCTCGCCTGCATTGTCACCAGCACCCCTGGTACCGCATGGCTCGAATACCATTCCGCCAATGGCAAGCTGTTGATCCATGTGCTCGACCTGGTCGACGAGCAGGAATGGATCGACACGATCAAGCAGCGCTACGAGCGCCTGTTGATGGAGATTTTCGAATGAGCAGCGTCATTTTCATCCTGGCCGTTACGCTGTCGCAGATGCTGCTTGTCGCCGCCATGGCCTGCGCGGTGTGGCGCCTCGTTCGCGGCCCCCGCGCCCAGGACCGGGTGCTTGGCCTCGACGCGCTTTATGTGGCGGCGATGCTGTTGCTGCTGACATTCGGCATCCGCACTGGCACGACCACCTATTTCGAAGCAGCCCTGGTGATTGCACTTTTGGGCTTTGTTTCCACCGTGGCGCTCGCCAAATTCCTGATGCGCGGCGAGGTGATCGAATGAGCCACGCCGCCGATCTTCCGGCCTGGGCCGCCCTGCTCGTTGCCTTCTTCCTGGTCTTGGGATCAGGGCTGACGCTGCTGGGGGCAATCGGGCTTGTGCGGTTTCAAAGCTTCTATGAGCGCGTGCACGCGCCCACGCTTGGAACGACATGGGGTGCAGGCGCGATCCTGATCGCATCGATCATCTGTTTTTCCGTGCTGCAGTCCCGGCCCGTCCTGCATGAAGTGCTGATCACCATCTTCGTGGTCGTGACCACGCCTGTCACCTTGATGCTTCTGGCCCGCGCAGCGCTTTATCGCGACCGTACCGAAGGCAAACCGGGAGTTCCGCAATTCGACTCAATTGCGGAACCTGAGGACGATGTCACCAAACCATCGGAGTGATGGCCTGGGTTAAGCCGCCACCGCGTCGGCGATCGCCTTGCCGCATGCGACGGTGTCGGCTTTGCCGCCAAGGTCGCGGGTGCGCAGGGTCTCGTTTGCGAGCACTTCCTCAATGGCCCTGACGATGGCGTCGGCCGCCTCGCGGTGACCGAGATGCTCAAGCATCATCGCACCGGTCCATATCTGACCGACCGGATTGGCGATGCCCTTGCCGGCAATGTCAGGCGCCGAGCCGTGCACCGGCTCGAACAATGACGGGAATTCCCGCTCCGGAT
This sequence comes from Aminobacter sp. 01T433, assembly GCF_056398585.1. NCBI lineage: Bacteria > Pseudomonadati > Pseudomonadota > Alphaproteobacteria > Hyphomicrobiales > Phyllobacteriaceae > Aminobacter > Aminobacter sp. 01T433. The sequence continues at coordinate 88,693 of NZ_JBFTPR010000016.1, read as the reverse complement.
TGATATTGCCGGAAGGCGCGATGCCGATCGTGCCCGTGCATGCCGGGCCGAGGTCGGAGAGAATGTCGCCGAACAGATTGGACGCGACGACAACGTCGAAGCGGTCCGGGTTGAGCACGAACTGGGCCGCGAGAATATCGATGTGGTACTTGTCCCAGCGCACTTCGGGATAGCTCTTCGCCATCTCCTCCACCCGCTCGTCCCAATAGGGCATGGTGATCGAGATGCCGTTCGACTTGGTCGCCGAGGTCAGGTGCTTGGCGTCGCGCCGCTTGGCCAGTTCGAAGGCGTAGCGCAGGATCCGGTCGACGCCGATGCGGCTCATCACAGTTTCCTGGATGACCACCTCGCGCTCGGTGCCGGGGAACATCCTGCCGCCGATGGACGAGTATTCGCCTTCGGTGTTTTCGCGCACGATGTAGAAGTCGATGTCGCCCGGCTTGCGGCCCGCCAGCGGCGAAGACACGCCGGGCATCAGCCTGACCGGACGCAGATTGACATACTGGTCGAACTCGCGCCGGAACTGCAACAGCGAGCCCCACAGCGAGACATGGTCCGGCACCGTATCCGGCCAGCCGACCGCGCCGAAGAAGATGGCGTCGTGCCCGCCGATCTGGGCTTTCCAGTCGGCCGGCAGCATGGTGCCATGCTTGAGGTAGTAGTCGCATGAGGCAAAGTCGAAGGTGTCAAAGCCGATGTCGATCTTGAACTTCGACGCTGCTGCCTGAAGCACCCGCAGACCCTCGGGCACCACTTCCTTGCCGATGCCGTCACCGGCGATGACCGCGATTTTCAATGTGTTGTCGCTCATTTGATGTCGCCTAATGCAGGATCTGGCTGAGGAACAGCTTGGTGCGCTCGTGGCGCGGATGGTCGAAGAACTCGCCCGGCGTGTTCTCCTCGACGATCTGGCCCTGATCCATGAAGATGACGCGGTTGGCGACCTTGCGGGCAAAGCCCATCTCGTGGGTCACGCACAGCATGGTCATGCCCTCTTCGGCGAGGCCAACCATGGTCTCGAGCACTTCCTTGATCATTTCAGGATCAAGTGCCGAGGTCGGCTCGTCAAACAGCATGATGCGCGGGTTCATGCACAGCGAGCGCGCGATCGCCACGCGCTGCTGCTGGCCGCCCGACAGCTGGCCGGGATATTTGTTGGCCTGCTCAGGGATCTTGACCCGGCGCAGGAAGTGCATCGCCTGCTCCTCGGCCTGCTTCTTGGGCGTCTTGCGCACCCAGATCGGCGCCAGCGTGCAGTTTTCCAGGATGGTCAGATGCGGGAACAGGTTGAAGTGCTGGAACACCATGCCGACTTCGCGGCGGACCTCGTCGATCTTTTTGAGATCGTTGGTCAGCTCCTTGCCATCGACAATGATCTTGCCCTTCTGGTGTTCTTCCAGCCGGTTGATGCAGCGGATCATCGTCGACTTGCCCGAGCCCGACGGGCCGCAGATGACGATGCGCTCGCCGCGCATGACCTTGAGGTTGATGTCTTTCAGCACATTGAACTCGCCATACCATTTGTGCATGCCGACAATGTCGATCGCCACATCCGTGTCCGAGATGTGCATCTTGGCCCGATCGACCTCCAGATCGTCAGCCCTCACCTTATTTTCCGCAGCCATTCAAACCTCCTCGATATTCTCTAGGCTCACTCCGGCGCAGTATCGTTGCGCCGGAGAGAGCAGGCTTTCGCGAACGACAGTCGCCGTCAGTAGGCTGGCTGCCCGGCAGAGATCCAATCGGCGGCATCGTTCAGGGTGCGTTCGAACGCCTGCACCATGTCGTCGATCTGGCTTTCCGTGATGATCAGCGGCGGGCAGAAGGCGAGTGTGTCCAAGATGTTGCGGACGATCAGGCCATGGTGGTGGGCCCTGGCGAACACGTAGGCACCGACCTTGCCCGGCACCTCAAAACGCGCCTTGGTGGCCTTGTTGGCAACCAGTTCGACACCGGCGATGAGACCGACGCCACGCACTTCGCCGACCAGCGGGTGCGAGGCGAGTGCGCCAAGCCGCTTCTGCAGGATGCGGCCCATCTCGGCGGCATTCTGGACCAGCCCGCGTTCCTCGATGATCGCGAGGTTTTCCAACGCAACGGCGGTGGCAACAGGGTGACCGGTGGCGGTGTAGCCATGGCCGAAGGTGCCAATCTTGCCGCTGTTGTCGGCCACAGCCTTGTAGATGGTATCCGAGATCATGACAGCCGCTAGCGGCTGGTAGGACGAGGTGATCTGCTTGGACAGGGCCATCAGGTCCGGCTTGATGCCATAATAGTCCGAGCCGAAAGTCGTGCCCAACCTGCCGAAGCCGGTAATGACCTCGTCGGCCACCACCAGGATGTCGTTGCGGCGGCAGATTTCCTGGACCTTCTGCCAGTAGCCCTCAGGTGCCGGAATGACGCCGCCAGCCGACATCAGCGGTTCACCGATGAAGGCGGCGATGGTGTCGGCTCCTTCTTCTGCGATCACTGCTTCGAGCTCGGCGGCCAGACGCTCGACGAACTGCGCCTCGCTCTCGCCCGGCTGACCGAAGCGATAGAAATGCGGGCAGGTCAGATGACGGACCGGGATCGCGGGCAGGTCGAAATCGCGGTGATTGTTCGGCAGGCCGGTCAGGCTTGCGGCAGCGACAGTGACCCCATGGTAGCCCTGGGTGCGTGCCAGAAACTTCTTCTTGGCCGGACGGCCGAGCGCATTGTTGTAGTACCAGACCAGCTTGACGATGGTGTCGTTGGCTTCTGACCCGGAATTGGTGAAGAAGACGTGCGACAGCCCTTCAGGTGCCATCTCGGCGAGCTTCTCGGCCAGTTCGATCGAGGGCATGTGCGATTTGTGGGCGAAGGTGTGGTAGTAGGGCAGTTTGTTGAGCTGCTTGGTCGCGGCCTCGACCAGACGCTTTTCGCCGAAACCGACAGCGACGCTCCAAAGGCCGGCGAGACCTTCGAGATAGCGATTTCCCTGATCGTCGAAGACATAGACGCCCTCGCCGCGATCGATGACGATCGGGCCGGTTTCGGCGTGGCGAACCGCATTGGTATAGGGGTGCAGCTGGTGGGCAATGTCGCGGGCGGCAGTGGAATTTGGTCTCGACATGAAATTACCTCTGTTGTTTCGGTCGCGGCGGCTCCTTGCCGCAGGACGCACGTCGGGGTCGTCGCCCGGCGTGCTGTCGGGCGATCGGGTGGTAAAGCTCTTGCGGGATCGCCCTGTGGGCGTTCAGCTGGGCGGGGGGCTCATGCGCGGTCGTCTTCGGTATGTGCCAATATTCCAAAGCAGCCGATGATATCCTGCAACAACGCTGCCCTGGCGGTGGCGCCATCATGCGCCGCTATCGCGTGAAGTGCTGCTTCATGTGGCGGGATCGCCTCCTTGAGGCGCCCCGGCTCCGCCTTCGCCATCCTGACCGACGGCCCCATGCGCAACCACAGCGGCTCGATCATGTCGAAGAGGATCGGGGAATTGCTCATCCGGGCAATTTCGAGATGGAAGCGCGCATTGGCGCGGAGAAAATGGCTCGCGTCGTTGTTGTTTGCAGCCTTGGCGAGCGCGTTGAAATGGGCCGTCAGCGGCACCATCGCTTCAGGCGTCGAGTGCTCGGCGGCGCGCTCGGCGGAAAGCCCTTCCAGTGCGACGCGAATATCGCGAATTTCGGCCAGTTCCGACGGCGTCAGATTGGGAACGTAAAAGGTCCGCTCCAGCCGCAGCGCACCGATGCTCTCAAGCTTCTGCAAGGCGTCGCGCACCGGCACCGGGCTTGTTCCCAGCGTTGCGGACAGCTTGCGCAAGACAAGACGATCGCCGGGGCGGAACTCGCCCGTGATCAGCTTTTCCTTGAGCTGTCGGTAAATCTGCTCGTTGAGCGTATCCTGAACGAGCGATTTATAGACTTGCTTGCGTTCATCAAGCATTTGGCGTTCCTGCCGAAGACATAAGCCTATTACCTGCGTTCATTGGAGAATTCCTGCTCAAGCCGGCGCGAATGCAAGGACAGGATATAGCAGAACACGAAGAAGGCGAAACCGACAGCCAGATAAGCTTCACGATAAAAGCCCATCCATGTGCCGTCGGCGATGGCACCGCGTGCCCCGCCCAGCACATCTATGAGGCCGATGATGCTGATCAGCGTCGTGTCCTTGATCGATTCGATGAACGTATTGATGATTGCCGGCAAAGCAATGCGGAACGCCTGCGGCAGGACGATGAGGCGCGACACCAATCCATCGTGCAGGCCAAGGCTTTGGGCTGCTTCGGTCTGTCCCCTTGGGACTGCCTCGAGGCCTGAACGGATGGCCTCGGCCAAATAGGCAGCCTGAAACATGATCAGGGCGATCTGGGCGCGCAGGATGGTGTCGATCATGTTGCCGCCGGGAAGCAGCAGCGGCAGCATGGTCGAGGCAACGAACAGCACGGCAAGCAGCGGCAGTCCGCGCACCACCTCGACATAAGCATCGCAGAAATGCTTCACCGGCGCACTCTTTGAGCGCCGGCCCAGTGCAAGCAGCACAGACAGGGGAAGTGCAAGCACGATGCCGAAGGCCGACAGGCCGACGGTCAGCGGCAGGCCGCCCCAACGACTGGTCGATACAGGTTGCAGACCGAAGATGCCGCCGGCCATCAAGACGAGGCTGGTGACCAGCACGACAATCCAGGCGTAGACCAGCGCTGGTTTCCACAATTGCCTGAAGCCGCTGGCTATGAGCACGGCAAGGACCAGGACAACCGCAAGAGCGGGGCGCCAGTATTCGCCGGCCGGATAGCTGCCAAACAGGATGATGTGGTAGCGCTCGGTCAGCATCGCCCAGCAGGCGCCACCTGCCGCGCGGCATTCGTCTGGTGTCGCCGTACCGAAGGTCGCGTCCAGCACCGCCCAGCGCAAGAAGCCCATGAGCCCATAGCCAAGCAGAAGCACGCCGAGCACGGTGATGACCGCATGTGGCCAGGGCTTGAAGTAAGGGCTCAGGCGCGCCTTCAAAGTCGGGCGGCGTCGGCGCGCGACGGTGGCGATGGCAATTTCACTCATAGCTTCACCAGTTGCGCGCGCTTTTCCAGCCGACGGATCAGGACCGAGGTCACCAGGGAGAGCGACAGGTAGATCATGAGATAGATGGTCACGGTTTCGATGGCGCGACCGGTCTGGTTGAGCGCGGTGTTGCCGACCGAAACCAGGTCCGGATAGCCGATGAGCACGGCCAGCGTCGTGTTCTTGATCAGGTTGAGATACTGGTTGGCGAGCGGCGGCAGCATCAGCCGCAGCGCCTGCGGCGCCAGCACCAGACACAATGTCAGGAAGGCGCCGAGGCCGAGCGATGCGGCGGCTTCGGACTGGCCCTTGGGCAAGGCGGCCAAGCTGCCACGCACGATCTCGGCGATGAAGCCGGATGTGTAGAAAGCAAGGCCAAACAGCATCGCCAGATATTCCGGCGTCACGCTCCAGCCGCCACGGAAATTGAAACCGACAAGCGCGGGCTTATCGAGCGTCACGATGCTGGCGGCCCAAAAGCACAAGCCGACAAATGCCGCCGCACATCCAGCCAGAGCCAGCTTTCCGATGCGTGGGAACAGGCCGGTCTCGCTCTTGGAGCGCAGCGATAGCCGCCAGGCGAAATACGTTGCGATGACAAACAGCACCGCCGCAACCAACAGCAGCAGCCCATCGGCGAAGACCGGCAGCGGCACATAGAGACCACGGCTGGATAGGAACAGCCCATCCAGCGGGTTCCAGGCCTGTCGCGGCCCAGGCAAGGCACGAACGACGGTAGCGCAAACCACAAGCACCAGCAGCAACGGGACGTTGCGGGTGAATTCCACATAGACCTTGGCAAAGCGGGTCAGCAGCGGGTGGCCGATCCGCGCGACCAGGCCGATGATCAGGCCAAATACGGTCGCCAGCACGATACTTGCGAGCGCGAGCCTGATGGTGTTGAGCAATCCGGCGACAAGTGCCCTGAAGTAGGTATCGCCGGAACTGTAGGAAATTATCGACTCACCGATAGGGAACGACGTCGCCTCACGCAGGAAGCCGAAGTCGATGGTAATGCCTTTGGCTGCGAGATTGGCGGAGAAGTTGTATGACAGCCACGCCACGACGGCGGTGGCTGCCACAACAAACGTCACACCATGGAGACGTTCCCTTTTGATCATCTCAACGGCGCCGCAAACATAAGGCCGCCCTTGGTCCACAGGTCGTTGAGACCGCGATCGAGCTTCATCGGCGAACCCTTGCCAAGATTGCGCTCAAAGCTCTCGCCGTAGTTTCCGACCGCTGAAACGATCTGCACAACCCAGTCCTCCGAGAGGCCGAGGTCCTTGCCGTTGCCGGGCTTAACGCCGAGCAGCTGCTGGACTTCCGGATCCTTCGAGGACGTAACAAGGTCCTTCACATTGGCCTGGGTGACTTCCAGGCGCTCGCTCTCGATCAGGGCCGACATCACCCAACGCGCGGTGAGGAAGAGTTCCTGGTCATCGCCGTAGACCGACGGGGCATAAGGCTCAAGCGTCAGGAAATTCGGGAAGATGATATAATCGTCGACATTGCCATGGGCGACGCGGGAGCCGGCGAGGTTGCCATAATTGCCGCCGAAAGCATCACAGCGCCCGCCGAAGAACGCGGCGTCAAGCTGCTCCCAGGTGCCAAGCACGAGCGGGGTGTATTTGAGGCCGCGCGACTTGAAGAAATTCTCGGTGTTCACCTCGAAGGTCGAACCCTGAAGAATGCAGACGGTGGCATCGGCCAGTTTTTCGGGGCTGTCGACGCCCAGCGACTTGGGCACCATGAAGGTGTAGCCGTCGAAATAATTGGGGAAGGTGAAGCGTGCGTTCTGGCCGCCTTCACGGTTGAGCGTGGTCGTCGTGTCGTGGGCGAGTACGTCGATTTCGCCGGAAGCGAGCAGGACGAAACGCTCGGAGTAAGACGTCTGCCGGTAGGTAACCTTGCTGGCGTCGCCAAGAATTGCCGCAGCCATAGCCTTGCAGAAATCGATGTCGATTCCGGCGAGCTCGCCGTTGGCGCCTGGTGCCGAGAAGCCTGGAACGGCCTGGCCGACGCCGCAGGTCAAGTTGCCCTTTTGCTTGATGGCGTCGAGCACCTTGCCCGCTTGCGCTTCCACTGGAGCGAGCAGCACCCCGGCCATGGCAATTGCGGCAAGACCGCCCAAGGCACCGCCTTGCATCCTCCATGTAAACGTCATCTCATTCCCTCTCTTATTGTTTGATGATGGTGATTTCTTGCGGCTGGGCGCCCATCGCCCGGCCAGAAGCCTAGGTGGCCTGACGGGGATTCTGAGTCAGGCAGATATATTTGAGGTTCAAGAACTCCTCGATTCCGTACTTTGAACCCTCGCGCCCGACGCCTGACTCCTTGATGCCGCCGAACGGGGCGACCTCATTTGAGATGAGCCCTTCATTGACGCCGACCATGCCTGTCTCAAGCGCCTCGGCCACGCGCCACATGCGATCGAGATCACGGGTGAACACATAGGCAGCGAGCCCCGCTGAAGTGGCGTTAGCCGCGGCAACGACCGCATCCTCGTCGGTGAAGCGGAACACCGGAGCCACCGGACCGAAGGTCTCTTCCTGCGTGAACAGCATGGAATCGTCGACATTAGTCAGGATCGTTGGCTCGAAGAAAGTGCCGCCGAGCTTGTGCGGCTTGCCGCCGGTGACGAGCTTTCCGCCCTTGGCGAGCGCGTCGGCGATATGGCTTTCGACCTTGACCAGAGCTGCGGGATTGATCAACGGGCCCTGCTCGACGTCGTCGGCAAAGCCATTGCCAACCTTCAGCGCCTCGACCGCCTTTTTGAAGCGCTCGACAAAGGCGTCATGGACGGCGTCCTCGACATAGATACGGTTGGCGCAGATGCAGGTCTGGCCGGTGTTGCGGAACTTTGACGCCATGACGTTGTGAACGGCAACATCGAGATCGGCATCGGCAAAGACGATGAAGGGCGCGTTGCCGCCCAGTTCCATCGACACCTTCTTCACCGTTGCTCCCGCCTGCCCCATCAACAGCTTGCCGACGCGTGTCGAGCCGGTGAAGCTCAGCTTGCGGACGATCGGATTTGCCGTCATCTCGCCGCCGATCGCCTGGGCGTTGCCGGTGACGATGTTGAGGACGCCTGCCGGAACTCCCGCACGCGATGCGAGTTCGGCAAGCGCCAATGCGGAAAACGGCGTGAATTCAGACGGCTTGACCACGACCGTGCAACCTGCGGCCAAGGCCGGCGCGCATTTGCGGGTGATCATCGCGCTGGGAAAATTCCATGGCGTGACCGCGGCAACAACACCGACCGGCTGCTTCAGCACCATGATGCGCGACTGCGCCTTGGGGGCCGGAATGATATCGCCATAGACGCGCTTGGCCTCTTCTGCGAACCACTCGACGAAGGACGCCGCATAGCGGATTTCGCCACGGCTTTCGCCGAGCGGCTTGCCCTGCTCCGCCGTCATGATCCGTGCTAGATCCTCGACGTTTTCGTTGATCAGTTCGAACCAGCGGCGCATGATCACCGAACGTTCGCGTGCGGCAAGTGCCGCCCAGTCCTTGCGGACCCGGTCGGCGCTATTGATCGCTCGCGTGGTCTCTGCCGCACCCATGTCGGGGATGGAGCCCAAAGCCGCGCCGGTGGCCGGATCGGTCACAGTGATCGTGGCCTTGCTGTCGGCGTCGATCCATTGGCCATCGACATAAGCCTGCTGCCGCAACAGCGACGGATCCGCCAGCCGTCCGATCAGGGAGTGGTTTGAACTCTGATGCAAGGTCATGCGCGAATTGGTCCCGATACTGCTAACATATGAAATCTGACGTTTGATATATCAAACTCCAAATGTCACAATGTCAAGCCGAGTTCTCGCTGGGCCAATGGTTGGTTTGAGTCTGGCTGGGAACTTTAGCTCTGCGACCGAGCCGCTACTCGGCAAGCCTGCCGGAGCGTCCGGGATGGCGGCGATCTTTCGACCGCAGGAGCGCGTTCAACACTCCAACGGCAGGGCTCGCATGAACGCGCGCGACCTAAGGGTATTGGAGATGACAGGCGCTGTGGCGACATGCAAGCTGGCGTGTTTTGAACGACAACGAAACGATGCAGGAGCCAGCGAGCCGTCGCTGGCTCTATCTCTATCAGGCGCACGAAGGGGCAGTGCGCGTGTTCACCTTTGGGGTCGTGTGCCAGGAAAGGTCACGACCTTGCACTCCTTTTCCACCATGTGTTCGGCGGTCAAGGTGGCATCAATGAGCAAGTTCAAGGCCGCAAGCAGTTTGCACGTCAAGTCGTCGTCACCGGACAGATATTTGCATGCCTGCTCGAGATGACGCCGCGCTGTGGCGAAGTCCGATCGCATCCGATCCTCCTAACGCCTCCTCAGCCACAGCATGCCCCCCGATGATTGTGAAACCGCCAACAAAACCGCTCGGATTTTAGCGAGATGGTGGGTGGCAAGCCGCCGCCGGGAGTGCGACCGTCCCCCGAGCCTGCTTATCGGCGTAAACGCACTGCTATCACAAAGGCCGTGCAACGAGACCCGCACCGACGGTGGATGCGGGCCTCACAGGAGCGCCCGAGTTAGGGTCGAGCGCGATCTCAGGAAAGTCTAAACGGGCCGATCAGACGTGACCGGCAACGTTCTTTGCGCTGTAAGGCGCTTCCATCTCGGCAACATCGGCGTCTGTCAGCTTGATATCCAGCGCGGCGAGCGCGTCGTCGAACTGATGCAGCTTGGAGATGCCAACGATGGGGGCCGAGATGCCCGGCCTGGAAGCGACCCAGGCATAGGCGACCTGCGCCATCGGCTTGCCATGACGTTCGGCGACCTTGCGAACGGCATCGATCACCGCGTCGTCCTGAACGCGCGACCGATCGTAGAGCGCATTGGCCGTGCCGTCGGTCTTGGCACGCAGGGTTGCCGCTTCGTCTTCCTTGCGGCGGCCGGCCAAAAGGCCGCGCGCCAGCGGGCTCCACGGGATAACGCCGACACCTTCGGAGCGGCAAAGCGGCAGCATCTCGCGCTCTTCTTCGCGGTAGATCAGGTTGTAGTGGGGCTGCATCGAGACGAACTGCGCCCAGCCATGCTGGCGCTGCAGGCCGATAGCCCTCATGAACTGCCAGGCATGCATGGACGACGCCCCGAGATAACGAACCTTGCCGGCCCGCACCACATCGTTGAGCGCGTCGAGCGTTTCCTCGAGCGGGGTTTCGTAGTCGAACCTGTGCAGCTGGTAGAGGTCGATATAGTCGGTACCCAGGCGCTTGAGGCTGCCGTCGACAGCCTCGAACACATGCTTACGCGATAGGCCCCGGTCGTTTGGATCGGAGCTCATCGGATTGTAGAGCTTGGTTGCCAGCACCTGCTTGTGACGCGGAATCAACGGCTTCAGCACCTTGGCCACCACCTCTTCGCTGGCGCCATTCGAATACATGTCCGCCATGTCGAAGAAGTTGATGCCGTGCTCGACGGCCTTGGCGATGATCGGGGCCGAGGCTTCCTCATCGAGCACCCAAGGCGCCCATTTTGACGAGCCGAACGACATGCAGCCCAGAGCGATCCGCGATATCTTGAGACCAGAACGGCCCAGATTGACATATTCCATTAGTACACCTCTTGCGTCTTCGATCTGGCTAATCTTCGCATTTGTTGCCACCGCAAGCCGGAAATGTCCATGAAATTTCGATACAACGCGCTTTTCCCCCAAAATCAAAAAATCGTACACAGCCGCAAATTGCCGTCTTGCGAAAAACGACTCTCGTGTTATCGTTGAGTGTATCAATCGAGTAGCACACGTGTTTGCAATCGACGCGTCCAGTATCGACAAGTCCCTGCCCGTCCCCGTCGGGACGCAGCTGCACGGCTTGCTCAACTACTCGCTGTCGTTTGGCGACATTCCGCACGGCACGAAGCTGCAGTCCGTTCGCCAGCTCGCAGCCGAGCTTGGCATCGCGCCGATGACGGTCGCGCATGTGTATCAGCAGCTGCGCGACGCCGGTCTGATCGAGATGCGCCAGGGCCTTGGCGCCTTTGTCGCCCACAGGACCTACAACATCGTTGCCGATAACGCCCCGGCGGCCGCATTGCGCATCGACATTGAAGTCTTGCTGGGCAAGGCCGAGCGTCTCGGCGTACCGACCACGACGCTTGTTTCAATGATCAATGCGCAGTCGCAGCTGCGTAAGCCCAAGGCAGGTCTCAATGTGGTCTTCGTGGCCATCTTCGAGGGCCCTGGATACGACTATATCGAGCAGATCCGCCCGGTCTTTGCTTCTGGCGACACCATCTCGCTGCTGACGCTTGACGGATTGCGTGCCGACGAGGCGACACGGCAGGCTTGCCTGAGTGCCGACCTCGTCTTGACCTTCCTGAACCGCGAGGCCGAAGTCCGCGAGATCGTGCCCGACGCCAATATTCTGGCGTTGCGCTTTCTTCCCTCCGGACAAACCCGACAGGCATTGGCGGTGCTTGATCCGCGTTCGCGCGTGGCGGCGATCGCCCAGCTTCAGGACTACATCGCGGTCATGCGGCCAAGCGTGCGCGAATACGCACCGCATGTCTCCGAGATCAAGGTCACGTGGTCGGCGGCACCCGACATTCGCGAGATCATCGCCGGCTCAGATGCGGTCGTGTACGCCACCGGCGCCGACCACATCGCCGAAATGGTGCGGCCCGGCACCCCGTGTTTCGAATACCGGCATGCGCCCGATCCGGCGTCGGTCGAAAACCTGCTCGTTCCTTATCTGAGCGAGCTCAGGCAGGCGAAAATTGCCGGAAACGAGCATGGCTCCAGCGAGCCGGCCGTAGGCAAATGAGCTGAACGCACACACTCAAAACAAGAAGGTTGGGGAATGAAAACGTTTTTATCGACTGTAAGCGCCGTCGGCCTGGCACTGGCCGTATTTTCAGCTGGCTCCATGGCAGCGCAAGCCGCTGGAACTCTCGTCGTTGGGACCGACGTCGACGCCGGCACGCTTGACCCGCGCCTCGCCCGCGATTCCACCGCCTACCGGGTCGCAGACCTTGTCTATGCCGGCCTGGTGCACATCACGCCCAAGCTGGAACCGGTGCCCGACCTGGCCGAAAGCTGGGAGACCCCGGACCCGCTGACGTTCATCTTCAAGCTTCGGCCCGGCCTGAAGTTTTCCGATGGTTCTCCGCTGACGGCCGATGACGTGGTCTTCACCTACTCGACCGTGCTCAACCCTGAATTCAGCTCGCCGATCCGCGCCCTGTTCACACCGGTCAAGGCAGTCACCGCCGTCGACGCCCAGACCGTGAAGTTCGAGCTCGCCGCCCCTTACGCGCCGCTTCTCACCTATCTCGATGTCGGTATCATCTCGAAGAAGGCGGCCGAAAGCAGTCAGGACATCTCGACCAAGCCGGTCGGTGCCGGCCCGATGAAGCTTGCTTCCTGGAACCGCGGCAGCGACATTACGCTGGAAGCCAATCCCGACTATTGGCGCGGCGCACCAACCATCGACAAGGTCACCCTCAAGGTGATCGGCGACAATTCGGCTCGCGCCCAGGCCTTTGAAGCCGGCGACCTCGATGTCATCCAGTCGCCGCTTTCGCCGCAGGACATCACGCGCCTTGCCGGCGACGAGCGCTTCGCCAACGTCAAGATGGCCGGGCTCGGGGTCACCTATCTCAACTTCAATGCCAAGGACCCGCTGCTTGCCGACCCCAAGATGCGGCAGGCCCTGTCGATGCTTGTCGACCAGCAGACCATCGTCAACGACATCTATCAGGGCGTCGACCAGGTCGCTTCATCCCTGATCCTGCCCTCGTCCTGGGCCTATTCGGCCGATATCAAGCAGCCGACCTTCGACGTCGAAGGTGCAGTGAAGCTTCTCAACGAGCTCGGCTGGAAGGACACCAATGGCGACGGCATCCTGGACAAGGACGGCAAGCCGCTGACGATCACCCTTGCCACCCATAGCGAGGACCCCAACCGCGTCCAGGCGCTCGAATTCATGCAGGCCGTGTTCCAGCAGGCAGGCGTTGAAGCAAAGGCCCAGATCTCCGACTGGCCTAGCTTTTCCACCAACTACGTGCAGCAGGGCAAGCATCAGATCGCCCTGCTCGGCTGGCTGAACATCGTCGACCCGGATCGCCTGATGTACGCCCAGTTCACCACAGGTGGGCCGACCAATTGGGGCGGCTACTCCAACGCGGAAGTCGACACGCTGCTCAACGAAGGACGCTCGACGCTTGACCAGGCCAAGCGCACCGAAGTCTACCAGAAGGCCGCGACCATCCTGGCCAAGGAGCTGCCCTACTTCGTTGTCTCCGATCAGGGCTACCAGATGTTTTACCAGAAGAACCTGCCTACCGAGGTCCAGGCGACCCCGCGTGGCTATCTGCGCGGCCTGATCGGCCTCAACGACTAAGCCGATGGCGTCGGCCAACATCGCGCAAGTGCGTTGGCCGACCGCTTCTTTGGTGACTGGCAAATTCTGCGAATCCGTGCGGCGCGCAGGCGCTGCACGGGCCAGGAAATGGCTGCCTCGCGCCTCGCGCGAACTGACAGCAATGGTCGTCGCCTGATGGGCGGACAAACCGCCTTCAAATGGCTTCGGACAAAGGGACCGACCACATGATCGCTTACATCATACGCCGGCTGCTGCTGCTGATCCCGCTGGCCATCGGCATGGTGGTGGTGACCTTTGCTCTGCTGCTGATCATTCCTGGCGATCCGGCCTCCGTGCTGCTTGGACAGGAAGCAACCCCGGAAGCCATCGCCACGCTTCGCGCCAATCTGGGGCTGGACGACCCCTGGTACATCAGGCTGTGGGACTATTTCGCAGCCCTCTTGCACGGCGACATGGGACAGTCGATTTTCCAAAACCAGCCGGTCTCGACAATCATCGCCGGGCGCCTGGCCGCAACGATCGAACTGGCGGTGGTCTCACTGGTGCTGGCGACCATCCTGGGCCTGGTGCTCGGTGTCATCTCCGCCATCTGGCAAGGGTCGATCGTCGACACCGCAACGATGCTGCTCGCCCAGCTCGGCGTTTCGATGCCGGTCTATTGGCTCGGCCTGCTGCTGATGCTGCTGTTTGCCGTTAATCTCGGCTGGCTGCCCGCTATCGGTCGTGGCGAGCCTCTGCTTGACGCACTGGGTGCAGCTCTGTCGGGACGACCGGAGGTGCTGCTTAAATCGCTCTCGCATATCGCGCTGCCGGCATTCGCGCTGGCGGTCAATTCCGCCGCCATCATCTCCAGGCTTGTCAGGGCATCGATGCTCGAAATCCTGCGCGAGGACTTCATCCGCACCGCATATGCCAAGGGCCTTCGCCGGCCGCGCGTCATTGTCCGCCATGCGCTGCGCAATGCGCTGCTGCCGGTACTCAGCGTCATCGGCCTGCGCTTCGGTGCGCTTTTGGGCGGCGCGGTGCTGACCGAAACGATTTTCGCCTGGCCGGGACTGGGACAGCTGACGATCGCGGCGATCTCGCAGCGCGACCTGCCGCTCATCCAGGGCATCGTGCTGACCTTCGCGATCATCTTCGCGCTGGTCAATCTGATCGTCGACCTTCTCTACGCGGCGGTCGATCCGCGCATTCGACTGGGATAATCCGATGCAGCTACCCAAAGCCCTACGCAACACATCCCTGGTCGTTGGCGCGGCAATCACCCTGACCATCGTCCTGCTGGCGATCTTTGCGCCGGCCATTGCAACGCATGGCGTGGAACAGATGGACATGCGCAACCGCTTCGCGGGGCCGTCGTTCCAGCATTTGCTCGGGACCGACAATTTCGGGCGCGACCTGTGGTCCCGTCTGATCTGGGGGGCGCGCGTCTCGCTCACCATCGCCATCATCGCCGTCGTCTGCTCGGTCATCATCGGCACGATCGTTGGGCTGGTCGCCGGCTATTTCGGCGGCTGGGTCGATCTGGTGCTGATGCGTATCACCGACATCTTCCTGGGCGTGCCGGCGATCGTTTTGGCCTTGGCCATCGTTGCCATCCTCGGGCCGGGCGTCATGAATGTCGCGCTCGCGCTGATCGTGGTTGCCTGGACCGAATATGCGCGCGTCGTACGCGCCACGACATTGGTGCTGCGCGAACAGAACTATGTGCAGGCAGCGCGCGCGCTCGGTGCGCGGCCCTCCCGCATCCTGTTCAAGGAAATCCTGCCGAACGCGCTTGGCCCGATCAACGTGCTGGCGTCGCTTGGCCTGGGCACCGCCATCATCGCGGAATCCGCCCTGAGCTTCCTCGGCTTCGGCCTGCCGCCCCCCACGCCGACCTGGGGATGGACACTCGCCTACGGCACGAAATTCATTCGCGACGAACCGTGGCTTTCCATCATTTCGGGCGCGACCATCATGATCACCGTGCTCGGGTTCAACCTTCTCGGCGACGGCCTCAGGGACGTCCTCGACCCCCGCCAGCTCTCCCGTGGCGGCGGCAAATCCTGACCCACCTTCTCAAAGCCTACATGCAAGGAAAATAACAATGGTCAAACAAATCAATGTGCTGACGCCCAAGTTCACCACCCATGCGGACGGCAGCAATGCCGTGCTGTTCATGAACGAGCTGGTCGGTGAACAGGATGGCCCCACCATTGGTCTGTCAGCCTCGATCCACGGCAATGAAAACGCCGGTTCGCAGGCCATGCTCGAGCTGTTCCGGGTGCTGATGGATACGCCGCTCAAGGGCCGCATCCTGATGCTTCCGGTGGCCAACCCGCGTGCCATGGCGCTCAATCGCCGCTTCACGCCGCTTGATGAACTGAACCTCAATCGCGAATTCCCCGGCAACGCCAGCGGCACCTACTCCCAGCAGCTGGCCAAGGCGATCAGCGATCACTTCCTGGAAAAGATCGACCTGCATATCGATCTACATTCCGGCACCGATCGCCCGACCGTCGACTATGTCTACATCCTTAATGACGAGCCGCTGTCGCGCGCCTTCGGGTCGAAGGTTCTCTATCGCCCGACGGCCTCGAAGGAAGGGACTTCCTTTGACGGCACCACCAAGGCGGTGACCGTCGACAAGCGCGGCATTTCATCGGTGGTCGTGGAGCTGGGCGGCGGCATCGTCGACCAGACGCCCTATGTCCAGCGCACCGTCGACGGCGTGCTCAACATGTTGCGTCACCGCGGCGTCATTCCAGGCGATGTCAAGCCGCAGCCCAAGCAGATTGTCGTCAATGAAATTGCTGGCATCCGCCCGACCCAGGGTGGCTGGCTCGAGCCTTTGTGCCCGGCACTCGGCGAGACGATCAAGAAGGGCGATCTGCTCGGCCGCGTCGTCAGCCCCTATTCGTTCCAGACGCTGGAAGAGATCCCGACCCCTTACGACAACGGGATCATGATCCTCTCGCATCTGTCGCGTAATCTGGTCGAGTCCGGCGACTACGGCTTCATGGTCGGCAATCTGGAAAGCGCCACCGACTGACGGGTGAAAGTCCGGCAAGCGGGGAGCGCGCCTCGTGCGCTTCCCGCTCACCAACAAGGAACGAAGCAAGATGAGCCACACGTCAGCCGCCAGTTCTCAGCCAATGCCCAGCAGGTCGGATCAGCCTATCCTGACGGTCAGCGATCTGGAGATCCGCATTCGAACCGGTCAGGGTTCGTTCGCGGTCGTATCCGACATGGCCTTGTCGGTTGCGCCGGGCGAAACGGTCTGCATCGTGGGCGAGTCCGGTTGCGGCAAGTCGATGACAGCGCTGTCGCTGCTGCGCCTGCTTCCCGAAGCCGCGAGCGTCACTGGCGGAAGGATCGAGATCGACGGTGTCGACCTGCTCAAGCTTGATCAGCGAACCGTCGAGGATTATCGCGGCGAAAAGATCGCCATGATCTTCCAAGAACCGCTGACAGCACTCAATCCTGTCTTGACCATCGGCGAGCAGATCGCCGAAGCAGTGCGTCAGCATCGCAAGCTTGGCCGTCGCCCAGCTTTCGAGCGCGCGGTCGAAGCGCTGCGTCTGGTACAGATGCCCGATCCGCAGCGTCGGGCCCGGCAATATCCGCATGAGCTGTCGGGCGGCATGCGCCAGCGCGCGATGATCGCCCTTGCGCTGGTATGCGAACCGCGCATCCTCGTCGCCGACGAGCCCACCACCGCCCTCGACGTGACCATCCAGGCGCAGATACTGGGGCTGATTTCCGACCTGCAGAAACGTCTTGGCACCGCGCTGGTGATGATCACCCATGACCTCGGTGTCGTCGCCGAGATCGCCGATCGGGTCGTTGTGATGTATGCCGGCCGCCGGATCGAGGAGGCATCGGCCAACGACCTCTTCGACAATCCCATGCACCCCTATACGCTGGGCCTGCTCGGCGCCATTCCGCGCTCGCATGCCGGCGCCAAGGTCGGCGAGCGGCTGGTCGATATCTCAGGCACCGTCCCCCCGCTCTGGGACCTGCCCAAGGGCTGTGCCTTTGCGCCGCGTTGCCCGAAGGCTGCGCCGCGCTGCCATCAAGAACGGCCGGAATTCGAAGAAAAGCAGCCCGGCCATTTTGCCGCCTGCTGGGAGGTCACTCATGCAAATGGCTGAAGCATCCGGACCGCTGCTGGCGGTCAAGGACCTGCAGGTTCACTTCGCAATTCGCAAGGGCGTGTTCAATCGCGTGGTCGGCGCCGTGCGCGCCGTCGATGGCGTAAGCTTTTCGTTGCGGCGCGGCGAAACGCTGAGTTTGGTTGGCGAATCCGGCTGCGGCAAGTCCACCACCGGGCTCGCCTTGCTCGGCTTGCTCAAGCCCAGTGGCGGCCAGGTCGAGTTCGACGGCCAGACCGTTCGTGATTTTCGTGGTTCAGCGCTCAAATCCTACCGCAAGCGCGTGCAGATCATCTTCCAGGATCCGTTCTCGTCGCTCAATCCGCGTCACCGCGTGCGCGACATCATCCGCGCACCGCTCGACATCCACCAAGTCGGCACGCGAGCCGAACGCGACACGCGCGTCGCCGAGCTCATGGAGCGCGTCGGGCTGCGTCCCGATCAGGCCGGCAACTTCGCACACCAGTTCTCCGGCGGCCAGCGCCAGCGCATCGGCATCGCGCGCGCCCTTGCGCTGAACCCTGACATCATCGTCTGCGACGAGCCGGTTTCAGCACTCGACGTGTCAGTGCAGGCGCAGATCCTCAACTTGCTGTCGGACCTGCAGCGCGATCTCGGCGTCGCCTTCCTCTTCATCTCCCATGACCTCGGCGTCGTCGAATATCTCTCCCACCGCGTCGCGGTCATGTATCTCGGCAAGATCGTTGAGATCGCCGACAAGGCGGCGATCTTCGCCAACCCTTCGCACCCCTACACCGAACTGCTCATCGGCTCGGCACCTTCGCTCGATCCGCGCAATCGTCACCAGTTCAAGGCGTCCAACGACGATATCCCAAGCGCCACGAACAAGCCTTCCGGCTGCTCGTTTCACACGCGCTGCCCGCTTGCGACCGATGCCTGCCGCACGACCGAACCGGAACTGAGACTGCGAGACGACGGTCGCATGCTGGCCTGCCACCACCGATAAAACGCCTTCAACCTGCTGACCAATAACTTGCTGAAATGATCCCATGACCCAGAGCTACATCTTCACCGGCGGCAAGGTTCTCGATGCCGCCAAGGGCGTCCTGATCGAGGGACTGTTCGTGCTTGTGCGCAACGGCAGAATTGTCGAGGTTGGCTCATCCATCGCCGCCCCCGCCGACGCGGTCGAGGTAAAACTTGGCGGCAGGACGCTGATGCCTGGCCTGGTCGACTGTCATGTGCATGTGGTGGCGGAATCCCTCGACCTCTGGTCAAACGCCATTGCACCGTCATCGCTTGCAGCACTGCGCTCGGCACGCGTGATGAACGAGGCGTTGATGCGCGGCTTCACCACCATGCGCGATCTTGGCGGCGCCGACCACGGCCTGGTGCGCGCCGTGGAAGACGGGCTGATCGATGGCCCAAGGCTTGTGATCTGCGGCAAGGGCTTGTCGACAACCGGCGGCCACTGCGACCTGCGCCCGCGCACGGACGATCGCCCGGGCATCATGTCAGATCGCCTGGGATCGATGGGTATTCTCGTCGACGGCGTCGACGACGTTCGCCGGGTGTCGCGCGAAATGATCAAGGGCGGCGCGCGCTTCATCAAGGTCATGGCCAATGGCGGCGTGTCCTCGCCCAACGATCCGATCCACTCGCTGCAGTTTTCAAGGGATGAACTGGCCGCGATCGTCGAGGAGGCGGAGAATGCCGGCCTCTATGTTTCGGCCCATGTCTACACCGATGCGGCGATCCGCCGTGTCGTCGAGCTCGGTGTCCATTCGCTCGAGCATTGCAATCTGATCACCGCCGAGACCGCCAGGCTTGCGGCCGACAAAGGCTGCATCGCCGTTCCGACCCTGGTTGCCTATGACGCGCTGGCGCTCGACGGCGAAGAGCTCGGTCTGGGAGAGGCCGAATTCGCCAAGATCGAAGTGGTGCGCCAAGGCGGTTTGCGCTCGCTTGAGATCATGCGTGACGCCGGCCTGCCCATGGCTTTCGGCTCCGACCTGCTTGGCCAGCTACGCAAATATCACTGCATGGAATTCGAGCTGCTCGCCAAGGTGCTGACGCCTGCCGAGATCATCCGCTCGGCGACGATCGTCGGCGCAGAGCTTTGCCGGCTGGAAGTGGGCGTGATCGCAGCGGGTGCCTTTGCCGATCTGCTCGTCGTCGACGGCGATCCGCTGACCGACATCGCCCTGCTTCAGGATGACGGCGCGCATCTGAGCGCCATCATGGCCAATGGCCGGTTCGTCAAGAACCGCTTGCTCTAGTTCAACCGGCCACTGTGCCCGCCACCAGATTGTGAGACATGCCATGCAGTTGGGAAAAGAACTGGCCGGGATCACGGCGGGAATAGACCGGCTCTACCGCAACACACCGCGAAGCGACGGCTTCCTCGATCGCGAGGGGCTTGTTCCGGTTGCCGTCGCCGATGTCGAGCCGACAGCTTTCCGCAGCTATGACGAGGCGGTTCAGGCGCTTGACGATCTGAATGCCCGCTTGCCGCAGGAGGCGAGCGCGCTACGGCAGGGCTACCTCGGCGAAATGATCGACTCGCTTCAAGCGCTGTTGATCACGTTTCAGGAGAAGGAGATTTCCTTCGCCGATCGTGTCCGCCGACAGCTCGGCGTCGACACGCAGATGGTCAGCCAGTCGATCCTGGATGGCTATGCGGTCACGATCCGCGAAAGGCTCGATGAGCTCGGCTATCGCGGTTCTTCGTTGACGGACGACGTTCGCCGCTGGGAGCAAGACAATCGTGTCGCCCCAAGTGCTGTTCTCGACGTGCTCAGCGGTTACGGCGAGGAGGCGCGCCGGCGAACCAGTGCCTTGATGTACGAGATGGGCCAGGAATGGCTCGAACCGGTGGCGGTCGAAAACGTGCCGTTTTCGGCCTATTGCGATTACCCGGGACGGCAGCTTCTGCTCAATCTCGACTTTCCCTACACGCCCTACGCGCTGAAGCATCTGGCGTGCCACGAAGCGTTCCCCGGGCATCTGGTGCATTTGGCTTTGCGCCAGCGCTACGTCGCTGAGCGCAGCATGCCGCTCGACGGCGCGCAGGTGGTGACCAGTTCGGCAAGCAGCGCCCTGTTTGAGGGCATCGCCGACAATGGGCTGTTCTTCCTCGATTGGGTCGACACGCCAGCCGATGAGCTCGCCGTTGCCTTGCAGCGGTTGCGCAGCGCGCTGCGCTGCAACGCGGCCTGGATGATGCACGCCCAAAACATGAAGCTTGACGACATCGCGCCGATCATCGCCGAAGCTGGGTATCAGAGCCTGGAGACGGTGAAGGGGCGCCTCTCGTTCCTGAACCACAATTTGCGGGCGCCTTTTGTCTACGCCTACTGGTGTGGCGAAGTGGCGGTCCACGATGTGTGGAAGACCGTCGAGCGCGAGCGCCGCGCCGAGTTTTGGCATTATCTCTATGCCAACATGCACACGCCGACCACGCTTCGAACATTCTGGAATCAATAGCCGCCGACCTTGTCGTAACCTGACTAGCGCGCACTTGCTGTTTTCGCGATGGGATCGAGCATGACCTGCGACGTGTGGGTCATGCCCGCCTGCGTTCGCGGCAGGCTTTTCTTGATTGTAATACTCAACAATGTTAGACGCCAGCTCCCTAGGGGCAGCTGGCGCGTTCCTCTACGTCCATTCGTACACGCGGCGATCCAAGCGTGCCTGCGCAGGTCAACGACGGAGAAGACAACATGGTTGAAACGACGGGACGGTTCGAGACCGAGCACGGTGCCAAGTACCTTATCCAGCTGTGCAAGCATTTCGCCCACAAGATCGAGGTCAACTACGCCGATCGCCATGGCGAGTGCCACTTTCCATTCGGCAACGCCGTACTCGACGCCAATGACACCGCCTTGACGATCACGGTGGTCGCGCCGGACGCCGAGCAGTTGGCGCGCGCAAAGTCGGTGATCGACGATCACCTCGCGCGCTTCGCTTTCCGCGAGCCCGGTCGCAGTATCGCATGGAACCCTTGAGGCGCCTTGTCGCAGGGCGTGGCCCAGCGGCGATAAAGTCTCCGTGAATGCCTGCCCAAGTCTTGTTTTGCACAGCCAGCTTCTGGTATGCGCAAAACCGGAGTATTTGACGAAGGTTTTATGAAGCCGACGCCATCAGGCAAAGACGGAGACAAAGCATGAAGTATGTTCGGGTCCTGGCCAATCTTGTGGCAGCCCTCGCGATAGCGACGGCACCAGCGGTTGCGGCTGACATCAACACCGCGACGGGTCCGAAAACCATCGACAAGGTTCCCGCCAGGATCGCCGTCTACGACATCGCCGCCATCGACACGCTCAACCGCCTAGGCATCCAGCCTGCCGGCGTTCCCAACAAGCTGTTCGTGCCGGAACTCGCCGATGTCGCCAAGGGCGCAACTGTCGTCGGCACGCTTTTCGAGCCTGATCTCGAGGCGCTGAATGCGCTTGCACCTGACCTTGTGATCGTCGGCGGACGGTCGTCTGCAAAGGCCGAAGCGACCGCTCGCGTTGCCCCCACCATCGACATGACGATGAATGGCGACGACCTTGTTGCCCAGGCCAAGGAGCGGCTTGTGGCTTATGGCGCACTCTTCGCCAAGACCGATGAAGCCGCCGCTGCCAGCAAGGAACTGGACGCTGCCGTTGAAGCTGCCCGGCAGGCAGTGAAGGGCAAGGGCAAGGCCCTGATCTTGATGACCAACGGCCCCAAGATCACCGCTTATGGCCCCGGCTCGCGCTTCGGCTGGCTGCACAAGACGCTCGAACTCGAGCCCGCGGTAGCCAATGTCGAGGCGGCCAACCATGGCGAGGCCATCGCGTTTGAATTCATCAGCAAGGCCAATCCTGATTGGCTTCTTGTACTCGACCGCGCCGCGGCAATCGGTTCCGGCGAGCAAGGCGCGAAGGCGACGCTCGATAACGAACTGGTGGCTCAGACCACAGCCTGGAAAAAAGGCCAGGTGATCTACCTGCCTTCATCCGACTTCTACATCGCCGCAGGCGGCGTCCAGTCCACCCATCGGGTGCTCAAGACAATCGAAGAAGCCTTCGCCAAGGCGCAGTGATGACACTGGCAATGCCCTATGCCAGGCTGGTGGTCGCCACCAGTCTGGTCGGGCTTTTCGCGCTGAGCCTCGGTGTCGGCGTAGACGATTTTTCGCTAGGCAACGTCTTTGCCGATGCAGGGGCGCTTGAGCTTTTGCTGGTCAGCCGCCTGCCCCGGACGCTGGCGGCGGTTCTCGTCGGCGCGGGGCTCGCGATTGCCGGCCTCGTCTTGCAAATCCTCGCGCGTAACCGGTTCGTCGAACCGACGATGACCGGAACCGGCCAAAGTGCAGCACTTGGCATCCTGGCAGTGACGATGCTGTTTCCGTCAGCCTCGATCGGCGTCAAGACACTGGCCGCAAGCGTCACAGCGCTCGCCGGAACCTCCGTTTTCCTGTCCATCGCCCACCGGCTGCCACCGACGCAGCCATTCCTCATTCCACTGTTTGGCCTTGTCTACGGCGGCGTCATTGGCGCGGCTGTGACCTTCATCGCCTGGCAAGCGGACCTGCTGCAATATGTTGATATCTGGACCAACGGCGAATTCTCCGGCGTACTGCGCGGTCGCTACGAGCTTTTGTGGATTCTGGCGGCGATGGTCGCGCTTGCCTTGTGGATCGCCGACCGCCTGACGATCGTGTCGATGGGGCGCGAGGTCAGCGTCGGGCTCGGGCTCAACTATCAGCGCATCGTCCAACTCGGGCTGGTCATGGTCGCGGTGATCTCGTCCTTGGCCGTGGTCGTGGTCGGCATGATCCCGTTTGTCGGCCTTGTGGTGCCCAATCTCGTCTCCCGGCTGATGGGCGACAATCTGAGGAGCGCCCTGCCCTGGGTGGCGATTTCGGGCGCAGCACTGGTGCTCGCTTGCGACATCGTTGGCCGCCTCATCCGCTACCCTTACGAAATCCCTGTCGGCACGGTTCTCGGCGTGGTCGGTTCGGGGCTGTTCCTGTGGATCCTGTTTGGGCGGACGGCACGTGCCTGACAAGCGATTATGGATACTTGGCGCGCTGGCCCTTGCTGCTGCCGTCGCCTTCATGACCGTCGGGCTGCGCGGCAACATCGCCTTCGCGCTCGAGCTGCGCGCATTGCGGCTGCTCACGCTGGTGCAAGTCGGCGTGGCGATCGCCGTCTCGACTGTAGTGTTCCAGACAGTGACGGCAAACCGGGTGCTGACGCCGCAAATCATGGGGCTCGATGCGCTTTACCTGTTCGGCCAGATGGTGCTGGTCGTGGCGCTTGGCAGCGTCGGATTTGTCGCGCTCGACCCGCGTATGAAATTCGCCGGCGAAGCCAGCCTGATGATGGTCATGGCCTTGCTGTTGTTCATGCCCATGCTCAGGCGGCGCTTCGACGTCGGGCTGCTGCTTTTGACCGGCGTCGTGCTCGGGGTGCTGTTTCGCAGCCTTGCTTCGCTGATCGCGCGCCTCATCGATCCCAATGAATTCGCCGTGGTCCAGGGCGCCAGCTTCGCCAATTTCAACACCGTGCGCCCCGACCTGATGGTCATCGGCCTTGTCGTCACGGTGATCGCCACAGTGATCACCTGGCGCAAGCGTCATCTGCTCGATGTGCTGGCGCTCGGTTCCGACAGCGCCATCGGGCTCGGCGTCCACTGGACCCGGGCGCTGACCGGCCTCTTGATGCTCGTCGCTGCACTGGTCGCGGTATCGACGGCCCTGGTCGGCCCCGTCACCTTCTTTGGATTGCTGGTGGTGGCGCTCGCCGAGCGCATCATCAACAGCCGGCGTCACCACCTTTTGCTGCCGGCCGCCATGCTGACGGGGATCATCGTGCTGCTTGGCGGCCAGATGCTGCTTCAGCACGTGCTGGGCGGCGCCTCGACACTGGGTGTCGTCATCGAATTCGTAGGGGGACTGGTGTTCCTGGCCATGCTGATCACAACGAGCAAGCGATGATCGAGATCAAGAATGTTTCACTTAGATATGGCGACACGCAAATCCTGAGCGATGTTTCGCTGACCATGCCCAAGGGCGGGGTGACGGCACTGGTCGGTCCCAATGGTGCCGGAAAATCGAGCCTATTGTCGCTGATCGCGCGGCTGCAGCCGCTGCAGAGCGGCGCGATATCCGTCGACGGCCTGCCGGTGGACACCACGCCAAGCCGCCGCCTCGCCCAGACGCTCGCGATCCTGCGCCAGGACCCTGCCGTGGCGAGCAGGCTCAGGGTGCGCGAACTCGTCGGCTTCGGCCGTTTCCCGCATCAAAATGGCAGCATCGACGCGCACGACAAAAGCTTGATCGACGCAGCCTTGCGGCAGTTCAACCTGGAAGAGCTGGCGGACCGCTTCCTCGACAAGCTTTCCGGTGGCCAGCGCCAGCGCGCCATGGTTGCCATGGCCTTCTGCCAGGGCACCGACTACATGCTGCTCGACGAGCCGCTGAACAATCTCGACATGCTGTTTGCCCGCCAGCTGATGCGCGACCTGCGTGCTGCCGCCGACAACGACAAACGCACGGTGATCGTTGTCTTGCACGACATCAATCAGGCCGCTGTTTATGCCGACCGGATCGTGGCGATGAAGGCGGGACGGATCGTGGCTGACGGGTCACCGGCCGAAGTGCTGCAGCCCAGCGTTTTGGCCGAAGTCTTCGGCTACCACATGAATGTCATCGACGTTGACGGCGCCCCGCTGGTTCTGCATCATCGCTAGCGATTGCTTGCGCGCAACAACTCGTCACGTTGGGCTTACTTCTTGAAGCGCGCCGCTTCTTCCGATCCGCGTGTGGCGTCGCCCGCGCTATAGGAGTGGGCTCCGGCACCGGCGAGTTTGCCGCCGTCGACGATCAGATATTCCTCGCGCATCGGCCGGCCTTCGAACCAGCATTCCAGGATTTCGCGGGTGCCGGCGGCATAACGCGCCTGGGCCGACAGCGACGACCCGGAGATGTGCGGCGTCATGCCGTGATGGGGCATCGATCGCCATGGATGGTCCTTGGGTGCTGGCTGTGGGAACCAGACGTCGCCGGCGTAACCGGCGAGTTGGCCGCTCTCCAGTGCGCGGGCGACCGCGTCGCGATTGCAGATCTTGCCGCGCGCCGTGTTCACCAGATAGGCACCGCGCTTCATCCTGGCGATCATCGCAGCGTCGAAGAGATTTTCCGTCTCGGGATGCAGTGGGGCGTTGATCGTCACCACGTCGCAGACAGGCACCATTTCGGCCGCCGATCTGTGGAAGGTCACGCCCAGTTCCTTCTCGACCGCTTCGGGCAAGCGGTGGCGGTCAGTGTAGTGCAGCTTTACGTCGAACGGCTTCAGCCGGCGCAGCACGGCACTGCCAATCCGGCCAGCACCCACGGTTCCGATCTGCATGCCTTCGACATCGTAGGAACGCGCGACACAGTCGGCGATGTTCCAGCCGCCCTTCACGACCCATCCGTAAGACGGGATGTAGTTGCGCACGAGCCCGAGGATCATCATCACCACATGCTCGGCGACGCTGATCGAGTTGCAATAGGTCACCTCGGCGACCGTGATGCGGCGATCCATCGCCGCCTGCAGGTCGACATGGTCGGAGCCGATGCCGGCGGTGATAGCAAGCTTCAGTCGTTTGGCCTTGGCGATCCGTTCCGCAGTCAAGTAGGCCGGCCAGAACGGCTGCGAGATGACGATCTGGGTATCGGCGAGCTCACGTTCAAAAACGCTGTCGGGGCCGTCCTTGTCCGACGTCACAATCAGACTGTGTCCAGCACCTTCGAGAAATTTCCGCAGGCCCAGTTCGCCCGACACGCTGCCGAGCAGCACGCCTGGTTCGAAGTCGATGGCCTTGGGCGTGGGCAACGTCTGGCCGCCGGGATAGCGGTCGAGTCTGGGCAGGCCATCCCGCGCATATCGCTTGGGATAACCGTCGACCGGATCGTCATAAAGGACGCAAACGACCTTTGCCATTTCCTATCTCCCTTCGTCTGACAGGACGAGGAAGACGCTCGATGCTCGCAAGTAACGACGCCCGGCAGGACGAACTGGTGAAGTAAGCTATTACCAACAGGCGCGTTGCCTGGCGCTTCCTCGTTTGGAAAGTTGCGCGCTATGGCGAATTAGATGGTGGAGCCGAACGCGGTTTCAAGGTCTGCTGGAGGTCGCGCTGGCGCGACCTCCAGGGCTTCCACAAGTGCGGGATAGTTTATCAATATGCCTGTTCATACGTCCCTTGCAGAACGCGCACCATTTCCACCTGATTGAGGCTTGCCCCGAAGATCGGCGTACCGGTGACAAAGCTTCGGCTAGCTGCAAGTTCACCGGCATCGACAGGATCGAAGCCGAGACGGTCGATGAACGCCGCCACCACGTGACGGGCCTGCGCGTCGTCACCCGCAACCGCGAGCGCGCGCCGATCAGGATCTCCGAAGGAGCGCGCTTCTTCTTCGATTTCATGGTAGCCCATGTGATTGAAGCTGCGCACGATCAGCGCCTCGTCCAGATAGTCCTGGATCACCTCGCTGCTTGAGCGATCACCTTCGAATTCGGCCATGGTTCCGTCAGTCGGCGCCCAATAGTTCATGGCATCGACCACAATCTTGCCGGCAAACAATTGGGGGCGAAGATTGCGGTACTTCGACAAAGGCAACGCCAGAACCACGATATCGCTGCCGGCGATCACTGCTTCCGCCGTCTCCGCCTTGGCACCGGGCACCATGATTTCGACCAGCAGTCCGATTTCGGCTGGCGGCCTAGATGTCGCGATCCTGACCTCGTAGCCCGCCGCGATGGCGCGGCGGGCGAGCGCGGTGCCGACACGGCCGGCGCCGAGGATGCCGATGGTCTTCACGTCAGCGGCTTTCATGCTGTTTCTCCTAGATCTTGGTAGTGCCTAGTTCAGCATCCACAAGCGGCTTGACGCGCGTGCCGAGCAACTCGATCGAACGCAGGAACTCTTTCTGCGGCAACTGCCCAACGTCCATCTGGAAGAACTGGCGCGTGTGGCCGATGCTCTTGTGCAAAGCGACGATGCGCTCGGCGATCTCTTCGGGGGCGCCGACAAACAGCGCACCACCACCACTGGCTTCCTTGTCGTAGTGATGACGCGGCGGCGGGGCAAACCCACGGATCTTGCCAAGCGACTCCATTACTGCATGCCAGTGGATCCAGAAGCGCTCCTTCGCTCCAGTGGCGTCATCGCCGATGAAGCCCGGGCTTGCGACCGAAACCTTGATCTGCGCCTCCGGAATGTTCGCCTGTGCTGCGGCACGCCGATAGAGATCGGCGAGCGGGGCAAAACGCGATGCCTGGCCACCGATGATGGCGTAGGAAATTGGCAGGCCGAGCAGCCCCGCGCGCACCGATGAATGCGGATTACCGCCGGTCGCCAGCCAGATTGGCAGCGAACCGCTCTCAGGGCGCGGCACGACCAACGCATCGTTCAGCGCCGGGCGGAACTTGCCGCTCCAGGTGATGGCTTCGCTCTCGTTGATCTTCAGCAGAAGGTCGAGTTTCTCGGCATAAAGCTCGTCATAGTCATTGAGGCTGTGGCCGAAGAGCGGAAAGGATTCCGTCGACGAACCGCGCCCGGCGGTGATCTCGGCACGACCGTTCGACAGGGCGTCCAGCGTCGCGAACTGCTGATAGACGCGCACCGGATCATCGGTGCTGAGAACGGTGACCGCGCTTCCGAGCTTGATATTTTTCGTGGTCGAGGCAGCTGCGCCGAGCACCACTGTCGCAGCGGACGCCGGCATCTCATAGGTGTGGTGTTCGCCGATGCCGAAATAGTCCAGCCCGACTTCATCGGCCAGTTGGATGGCCTCCAAGAGGTTGCGCGTGGCTTGGGCCGTCGAGCCGAGCTTGCCGGTGACAGGATCTTTCTGGACATCACCAAAGCTGTAGACGCCAAGTTCCATGTTCGTTTCTCCTTCGCTGGCGTCGCTCCTTGTGGAGCCATGTCGCCATCAGTATATATTCGTAACCTGGCCTAATATTGTTACTGTCCGAATGGACGCAAGGAGGCACATCCATGTTACCTGAACCGAGCGGCTTGCTTGATATGTGCAGGCCCGTCCGCCAGATCCTTGCGCGGGTCGGCGACAAGTGGAGCGTGCTGATCGTCATGGCGTTGCGCGACGGCCCGCGCCGCTTTAATGAGATCAAGCGCGCCATCGGAACGATTTCGCAGCGCATGCTGACGCTGACGCTGAAAGGCATGGAGCGTGACGGCCTGATCAAACGGACCGTCTTCCCGACCAAGCCGCCACGCGTCGACTATGAGCTGACCGAATTGGGGCATTCGCTGCGCCGGCCGGTGGAAGAGCTGGGCCATTGGGCGATCGCGCACGAAATGCTTATCGCCAAGGCACAACAAACATTCGACCGCGACGCCGCCTGATCGGTCCTCAGATCAGGCCGAGGTGCCCTGCCAGTTCCCGCGCGGCGGCAGCGCCTGCCCTGTTGGCTCCTATGGTCGAGGCGGATGGACCGTAGCCGACAAGATGGATGCGCGGGTCCTTGGCAATTTGGGTCGCCAGGCGACCGGACATGAAGATTCCGCCATTGTCCTCGCGGATTTGCAGCGGCGCCAGATGATCGAGCGAGCTGCGAAAGCCCGTGCACCACAAGATGACGTCGGCCTTCTGCTCGGTGCCGTCAGCCCAGCGGACGCCGTCTTCGGTGATCTCGCTGAACATCGGCAGCCTGTTGAGGATACCGCGTTCGCGCGCAGCCTTGAGCGCGGGCGTCCATGGAATGCCGGTGACCGAGACGACCGAACCAGGCACAAGCCCGCGCCGGACCCTGTCTTCGACGATGGCAACGGCGGCGCGTCCATCCTCAGGGGTGAACGGTGTCTCGCGGAATTGCGGTTCGCGGCGCGTCACCCAGGTAGTGGATGTGACGCGCGAGATTTCGTC
Source organism: Aminobacter sp. 01T433 (assembly GCF_056398585.1). NCBI lineage: Bacteria > Pseudomonadati > Pseudomonadota > Alphaproteobacteria > Hyphomicrobiales > Phyllobacteriaceae > Aminobacter > Aminobacter sp. 01T433. The sequence goes on along the minus strand of NZ_JBFTPR010000016.1, from coordinate 59,332 downwards.
GAGCAATTGCAGGGCCGAAATGCCGCTGCCGACGACGATAACGTGCTGGCCGGCGAATTCACCCGCTGTGCGGTAGTCGCGGGTGTGCAACTGGCGGCCCTTGAACTGGTCGGCACCGGGATAGGTCGGAATGTAGGGTGTTTCCCAGGTGCCGGTAGCATTGATGATGCCACGCGCCGAGAAAGTTTCCCGGTCAGTCTCGATCCGGAAGCGTTCATGGCGTTCGCATGCGACCTTGACCGTCACCGGCCGGTAGACCGGCAAGTCGAATTTCTGCTCGTAGGCGGCGAAATAGCGGGGGACCGCAACGGAGGCTTTTACTTCGGCGAGGCCGGTTTCGATGACATCGGCAAACCGCATGCCCGGCAGGTCATGGACGCGGTTGACCGTGCTCAGCGTCAGCGACGGCCAGCGATATTGCCAAGCCCCGCCTGCTTCAGGCGACTTGTCGAGCACCACGTAGCCCTTGCGCGGCACAATGCCGAGCCCCCTGAGATGATAGGCCGAGGAAAGCCCGGCCTGACCCGCACCGATGACGACGATGTCGGTCTTGAGGATGGCGCGAACATCGCGCCTTTCCGAGTGTTCATCGGTCTTCATTGCAGCACGTGCAGAATCTTCAGTGGCCATTCCCGAGCCTGAAATATGGGGCTTTGGATTTCAAGTCGGGCCGTATCCTCAAATCGTGACCCAACGGAATTGACATGGGATGGGTTACATGCAGAAATTGGTCTGACCATTGTACCAATTGGATGTCGAGTTGACCGAAGCCAGCCTTCCCCCGATCCAGGCAACCGCGCGCGACGACGCCGTGCTCAATGCACTCGCCGACTTCGTCATGCAGGAAGACCTGCAGCCAGGCGACCGGTTGCCGACAGAGCGCGTATTGTCGGAACGGTTGAAGGTCAGCCGCACCACGGTGCGCGAGGCGCTGACGCGCTGGGAGGGTCTTGGCCTGGTCGAGCGCCTGCAAGGCAGCGGCACCTTTCTCAAGGCGGCGGTGTCGCGCGACATGCTGCATTTGCCGCTGACATTCGCCTCGGGCAACGACTTCGAAAGCCTGATGCACACGCTTGAAATCCGTCGCGGGCTGGAGGCGGAGGCGGCCGCTTTGTGCGCCTCGCGTGCCGGTGCGGCCGAACTTGCCCTCATCAGGCAGAAGCTCGAGACGATGGAAGAAGCCTTTCACAGCCGCGCCGGCATGTCGTCGGACGAGGACTGGGATTTCCACCAGGCGATCTACCGCGTTTCGGGCAATCCGCTGTTCGAACAGATCATCTCGGCAATGCACGAACTGTTCCACCGCTTCTGGGAACACCCGCTTGGCGTGCGCGATTTCGGCCATGCCAGCTTTCCCTATCACCGTACGATCTACGAGCGCATTGCTGCCGGAGATGCCGAGGGCGCTCGCACCGAGGCCCTGAAACTGATCGCCACCGTGGAGGCCGACCTCAGGCGCGGTGCCGCCAACCTCAAACTTGCGGACAACAAATGAGCAACGATTTCGAGCGGGATTTCATTGCCGAGGCAGCGACATTGCTTGCCCATGACGAGCCCTTTCCCGGTGGCGCCGTCGTGCCGCCGATCTACCAGACCTCGCTGTTCACCTTCGACAGCTATGCCGACATGGCCGATGTTTTTGCCGGCCGTAGCACCAAGCCGATCTATTCGCGCGGCAACAATCCCACTGTGATGGAGTTCGAAAGCAAGATCGCGGCCCTTGAAGGGGCTGAAGCCGCGCGCGGCTTTTCGAGCGGCATGGCGGCTATCAGCTCTACCGTGCTCGCCTTCGTCGGCGCGGGCCAACGCATCGTTGCTGTCCGCAACTGTTACGGCGATGCCTATCGCCTGTTCGAGAGGCTCTTGCCGCATCTTGGCATCAAGGTCGACTATGTCGATGGCTCGGACCCCGACGCGGTTGCTGCAGCGCTTCCAGGTGCTGCGATGCTTTATCTGGAAAGCCCGACCTCGATGATGTTCGAGCTCCAAGACCTCGAAGTGCTGACTGGCATAGCGCGCGCGCACGGCATCGTTAGCGTCATAGACAACTCCTGGGCGACGCCACTGTTTCAGAAGCCGATCCTGCATGGCGTCGACCTCGTCATGCACTCGGCGTCGAAATATCTCGGGGGCCACAGCGACACAGTCGCCGGCGTTGTTGCCGGATCAGTCGAAAATATCCGCCGCATCAATGAGCGTACCTATCCCTATCTCGGCGCCAAGCTGTCACCCTTCGAGGCGTGGCTTCTGCTGCGCGGTCTGCGCACCCTGCCGCTGCGCCTGCCCCACCACATGAAGAGCGGGCTGACCATCGCCGAGCGACTGAAGGGCCACCCCCACGTCGAGCGGGTCAACCATCCCGCCTTTTCCAACCATCCGGGCAAGGCGACGCTGTCAGGCTATTCCGGCCTGTTTTCCTTCGAGGTGACCGACGACATCGACGTGCCGGCTTTTACCGATGCACTGAAACTATTCCGCATCGGCGTCAGTTGGGGTGGTCATGAGAGCCTTGTGGTGCCGGCGCTCGCCTCGCTGCAGCAGACGCCGGATGCCAATTCCATCGGCCGGTTCGGGGTCAGCCCGCGAACCATCAGGCTGAATGTCGGGCTGGAAAATGTGGAGGATCTCTGGGCCGACGTCAGTCGCGCCTTTGAGGGAGCAAAAAGAAAATAGCTTCAAAACCAAGAATGGGAGTGATTGGAATGAAGAAATACAGCCTGTTGTTGGCGACGGCCCTGGGCCTCGCTCTTTCTGCCGGATCGGCACTGGCCGACTCGACGATCAAGATGGTGGAGGTCATCACCAGCCCGCCGCGCACCGAGTTCATTAAGAAGCAGATCGCCGAATTCGAAGCTGCCAATCCGGGCATCAAGGTCGAGCTCGTCTCGCTGCCCTGGGGCCAAGCCTTCGAAAAATTCCTGACCATGGTGCAGGCCGGCGACACACCCGATGTGGTCGAGATGCCCGAGCGCTGGCTCGGCCTCTACGGCACCAACGGCCAGCTCGAGGATCTCGCGCCGTACATGGCCAAGTGGGGTGACGCAGCCACGCTCGGCGACCGCGCCAAAGAGTTCGGCTCGGTGGTCGACGGCAAGCAGTATATGCTGCCCTACGGCTACTATCTGCGCGCCATGTTCTGGAACAAGAAGCTGTTCAAGGAAGCCGGCCTCGACCACGCGCCGACGACGCTCGACGAGTTCATGGACGCCAACAAGAAGATCTCGGCGATCAACGGCAAGTACGGCTACTGCATGCGCGGCGGCCCCGGCGGCTTCAACGGCGTGCAGATGTTCATGAACATCGCCAACGGCAAGGGCGGCTACTTCAACAAGGACGGCACCTCGACGATCAATGAGGAAGGTTCCGTCAAGGGCCTGCAGATGCTGGCTGACATCTACAAGGCAGGCTATGCGCCCAAGGACAGCGTCAGCTGGGGCTTCAACGAGATCGTCACCGGCTTTTATTCCGGCACTTGCGCCATGCTCGATCAGGATCCGGACGCGCTGATCGGCATCGCCGAGAAGATGAAGGCGGAAGATTTCGCGGTGGCGCCGATGCCGGCGGGACCTTCCGGCAAGTCCTACCCGACGCTCGGCTATGCCGGCTGGTCGATGTTCGCCAACTCCAAGGTCAAGGACGACGCCTGGAAGCTGATGTCGACACTGCTTTCGCCGGCAAACAACATCGCCTGGGCCAAGGAAGTGGGCGTGCTGCCGATCCACAACAGCGCCGCCGACGATCCGCACTTCAAGACCGAGCAGTTCAAGGGTTGGTTCGAGGAGCTGAGCAACCCGGACAAGTTCGAGTTCGTCACGCCTCCGGTCCATCTCGAAAACCTCGGCAATTTCTACGACCAGGTCTCGATCAAGAACTTCCAAGAAGTGCTTCTCGGCCAGCGTACGGCCAAGGACATCGCCGACGAGTGGTCTGCTTTCCTGACCAAGGAACAGCAGGACTGGATGGCCAAGAACAAGAAGTAAGCGGCCTCGGCGGAGCAGCGATGCTCCGCCGACCACGCCCGCCAAGGGCTCCCTTGCTGCCCCCTCGCTCGGCCGCATAGCGGTCGTGCCGGCATCGCTGCCAAGCCATTTCTCCCCTTGGGACGAGGCCGAGCAAGCGAGGGGGCGATTTTTTCGCCATGACGAAAGCAATCGCCATGACCACTGCAGTCACCGGATTGAGAACGCCCGAAAAGGTGAGGCGCCGACGCTCATCGTTGCCCGGGCTTGAACCTTGGCTCTATCTCAGCCCGGCGCTCATCCTGCTTGTCACGGTGCTGCTTGTGCCGCTGATCGTCGGCATCAGCTATTCGTTCCGCAAGTTCTCCGCCTTCAAGTCCGAATATGTCGGCCTTGGCCAATATCAGGCGATGATGTCGGACCCGCTGCTCGGACAGGCGCTGTTCAACACGCTATGGTGGACTGCTGGCAGCCTGTTTTTCCAGTTCTTCCTCGGGCTCGGGCTGGCATTGCTGCTCGACCGCCCCTTTGTCGGTCGCAAGCTCGTCCAGGCCGTGGTGTTCCTGCCCTGGGCAGTGCCGTCGTTCCTGTCGGGCCTGACCTGGGCCTGGCTGTTCAACCCCATCGTCGGGCCGTTGCCGCACTGGCTTTACGCGCTCGGCCTGCAGGCGGAGCCGACAAGCATCCTGTCTGACCCCGCTACGGCCATGTGGGGGCCGATCATCGCCAACGTCTGGTTCGGCGTGCCGTTCTTCGCCATCACGCTGCTCGCCGCGCTGAAGTCGATCCCGTCCGAACTGCATGAGGCGGCGGCGATCGACGGCGCCTCGCCATGGCAGCGCTTTTCCAAAGTGACGCTGCCGTTCCTTGCGCCGACAATCGCCATCACCGTCATGCTGCGCACGATCTGGATCGCAACCTTCGCCGATTTGATCTTCGTCATGACAGCAGGTGGTCCGGCTGGCGCCACAAATACGGTCGCCACCTACATCTATGTCAGCGCCTTCAAATCGCTCGACAAGGGCTACGCCTCGGCGGTCGCGGTGCTCCTGCTTGTGCTGCTCATTTTCTATGCGGTCGTGCTCATCGGCATCCGCCGCTCGCTTGCGAGGAATTCGTGATGATTGCCGGACGCTCGACCTCCTCGCGTATCCTCGGTGGCATTGGGCTCTATTCGGCCGTCGGCGCTTATGTGATCTTCGCGCTGTTCCCGATCTACTGGACGCTCAAGATCTCGGTCACGCCGCAGTCGCTACTTTATTCCGAAGGCATCACGCTGTGGCCGTCGGCCACCACCTTCGAGAACTACACCACCGTGCTCAGGGCAACCGATTTCCCACTCTATTTCTTCAACTCAGTAGTGGTCTCGGTGACCACAGCACTCGTCGTTACCGTCATCGCCTCGGCCGCCGGCTACGCCATGTCGCGCTTTTCGTTTCGCGGCAAGACGACGGTTGCGATCGCGCTGTTGCTGACGCAGACCTTCCCGCTGGTGATGGTCATTCCGCCGATCTACCGCATCATGGGCGAGATCGGTCTGACCAACAGCCTGACCGGCCTGATCATCATCTACACCGCCTTCAACACAGCCTTCGCCACCTTCCTTATGCAGTCCTTCTTCGACGGTATCCCGAAAGACCTTGAAGAGGCGGCGATGATCGACGGCTGCACCCGCCTGCAGGCACTACGCCGCATCATCATTCCCCTGACTCTGCCCGGCATGGGCGCCACCTTGGGCTTCGTCTTCACCGCCGCCTGGAGCGAGCTTTTGTTTGCGCTCATGCTGATCTCCAGCGAGGGCCAGAAGACCTTTGCCGTTGGTCTGCTCACCTTCATCGGCAAGTTCGCCGTCGACTGGGGGCAGATGATGGCGGCCTCCATCCTGGCGCTGATCCCCGTCTGCATCTTCTTCGCATTCCTGCAACGCTATCTCGTGACCGGCCTGACCGCCGGCGCCGTCAAAGGATAGGACCATGGCCTCCGTAACGCTCGACAAGGTCCAGAAGAACTACGGCACCCTCAACGTGCTTGAGGCGGTCGACCTGGAGATCGCGGATGGCGAGTTCGTGGTGTTGGTCGGACCCTCCGGTTGCGGCAAGTCCACGCTGCTCAGGATGATCGCCGGACTGGAAGAGATCTCCGCTGGCGAAATCCGCATCGGCGAACGCGTCGTCAACGACGTAGCGCCCAAGGATCGGGACATCGCCATGGTGTTCCAGTCCTATGCGCTTTATCCGCACATGAACGTCGCCGCCAACATGGGCTTCAGCCTGACGCTTAGAAAAACCGAAAAGCAGGCAATCGATACGCGCGTGGGCGGAGCTGCCAACCGCCTCGGCCTCAACACGCTGCTCGCGCGCCTGCCGCGCCAGCTTTCCGGCGGCCAACGCCAGCGTGTCGCCATGGGCCGTGCCATCGTGCGCGACCCTAAGGTGTTTTTGTTTGACGAGCCCTTGTCCAATCTCGACGCCAAGCTGCGGGTGCACATGCGCACCGAGATCAAGGCGCTGCACCAGCAGCTCAAGACCACATCGGTCTATGTCACCCACGACCAGACCGAGGCGATGACCATGGCCGACCGCATCGTCGTCATGCATGACGGTGTCGTCCAGCAGGTCGGCGCGCCGCTCGATCTCTACGATCATCCGGTCAACACCTTCGTCGCGGGCTTCATTGGCTCGCCCGGCATGAATTTCCTGCCGGCGACGATCAAACGGACCGGCGACGACGTCAGCGCAGTCCTGGCCAATGGGCAGAAGCTGCCTGTGCTTGCCAGCCTGCCAGTGAGCGACGGCGACAAGGTGACCGTCGGGCTGCGGCCCGAGCATTTGCATGTTGCTTCCGATGGCGACATTTCAGCCGAAGTCGAAGTCGTCGAACCGCTTGGGCTGTCGACGCAGTTCTACGCCAAGCTTGCCGGCCAGCAGGTTTGCGTCTTTGCCATGGGGCGTGTTGCGGTCAAGCCGGGCGATGCGGTTCGCCTGGCTGCAACAGCTTCCGACCTGCATCTGTTCGACCCCGAAACCGGGCGACGGATCAACTAGCCAGACCCGGTTCAGAGTTCTCTAACACCTCTGCGGTATGCGTCTGATCGAGTGCAACCTGTGTTGCGTAGAGCAGATCGACAAACTGAGATGAGCGAAGTCCGTCCCTTTACAGCTTCGGATGTCTCCGTGGTCGCGGAGATGTTTCAGCGCATCCTTCGCAAGACCAGGCAACCAGCGACAAGCTCTCTCGAGGCCTATCTACAAGAACTCTTCCTCGATGCCCCCGACGCCCAGCCGGACATCACATCGCTGATCCACAAGCGCGATGACGGCAGTGTCTCGGGCTTTCTCGGCGTCCTGCCGCTCGCGCTCGACTTCGAGGGCCGGCCACTGCGCGGTGCCCTTTGCGGGACGATGATGGTCGACCGGCACACGGAGGACCCTTTTGCCGGCGCGCGCCTGGTGCGTGCCTTTTTTGCCGGTCCGCAGGATATTTCGCTGACCGAAACGGCCAATGATGTCTCGACGGCGATGTGGCGTAAGATGCGCGCCACCGTGCTGCCGGACTACAGTCTGGAATGGATCCGCCTCATTCGGCCAGCCGGCTTCATGGTCGAACTCGCTGCGGCCGGCATAGGTGCTGCGCGCGTCTTTTCACCACTGGCTCGGCCAATCGACGCCCTGATCCGCCGGCGCTCAACGGATGGCGAAGCGCACTGGTCGCATTTCACGCGACTTCCGAAGGCCAGCCTCGTGGATGCCGACGTGGATGAAGACGAGCTGCTGGACCTTTTCCCCAAACTCACCGCGCACTACCCGATGCGCCCGACCTGGCACCGTGACACGCTCGCCCGCACCATCGTTCATGCGCGACGCAAAGCAAATTACGGCCAAGGCGTACGCCGTGTCGTGCGTACTGGCAGCGGCCATCCGGTCGGCCTCTACATCTATTACGGCGATAGCGGTCGCATCGGCCGTGCCATCCAGGTGATGTCCCTGCCCGGCCAGGAGGGCGCGGTCATCGACAACATGATCGCCCACGCCGCATCGAACGGGCTGGTGGCCCTGCGCGGGCGTACGCAGCCCGCTTTGCTCAATGCCATGCTGGGACGACGGTTTGCCTTCGTCCACGCCTCGTCAAGCATCGTGCACGCGCGCGATCCCGCACTGGTCCAGCCATTTCTCGACGGAAGGGCATTCTTCAACGGATTTGCCGGCGAATCGTGGTGCAGGTTGATGGGGGATAGGTTTGACTGACGATCCAGCCGGGATTGCAACCTGATGTGCGGGATAGCGGGCTATTGCGGCCAGCCGGTCGGCTCGGACGACGCACGTGCGCTGCTTCAAGACATGACGGGCGCCTTGCGGCATCGCGGCCCCGACGATGCGGGCCTCCATGTCGGCAAGGCCGCCGGCTTGGGACACCGGAGACTTTCGGTCGTCGGCATCGCCGATGGGCACCAGCCCATGGCGAGTGCCGATGGCCGCGTTCATATCAGCTACAATGGCGAGATCTTCAACTACGTCGAACTGCGCGATGCGATGAAGCAGCGCGGGCGCGTTTTCAAAACGTCGTCCGACACCGAAGTCATTCTCCATCTCTATGACGAGATGGGACCGGATTGTGTCTCGCTCCTCAATGGCGATTTCGCCTTTGCAATCTGGGACGAGCGCCGCAATCGCATGATGCTGGCCCGCGACCGGATGGGTGTGCGGCCGCTTTTCTATACATGGCACAACGGCACCTTGTTCTTCGCCTCCGAGGTAAAGGCGTTGCTGCAGGTGCCAGGCATCGTCGCGCGGATCGATCCCGTCGCGCTGGATCAGATTTTCACTTTATGGGCGCCGATCGCGCCCCGCACCGCATTCGCTGGCATATCGCAATTGCCGCCCGCCCATATCATGTTGATCGAGGACGGCCAGGCGATGAGCAAGCCTTATTGGCATCTTGCGTTTCCTGACCACAACGACCCAGGCGATAACCGTTCTGAAGGGGCGCTCGCCGAAGAACTGCTGGCGCTTCTCGACGACGCCACACGAATTAGACTGCGCGCTGATGTTCCAGTCGGTTCATACCTGTCGGGCGGCATAGACTCATCGATGATCGCGGCTTTGGCGGCAAGTAAGGTTCCGCAAGGCTTGCGCACCTTCTCCGTCACCTTCAACGATGCCGCCTATGACGAGAGTGCCTATCAGGCTGAGATGGTCGAAATGCTCGGCACCGCGCATAGTTCGGTCGCGTACCGTGCCAGCGACACCGCGAGCCTGTTTCCTGAGATCGTGCACGGCACCGAGCAGCCTATCTTGCGCACCGCGCCCGCGCCGCTGCATCGCCTTGCCGGTCACGTTCGCGAGCAGGGCATCAAGGTGGTGCTGACGGGGGAAGGCGCGGACGAGGTCCTTGCCGGCTACGATCTTTTCGCGGAGGCGCGGGTGCGCCGTTTCTGCGGCCGTCAGCCCCATTCGCGCATCAGGCCGCATTTGTTCCGCAAGCTCTATCCGTATCTGCCAGCCCTTCAGCAGCAGACGCCTGAATATCTCGCCGCGTTCTTCGGTGCCGGCATCGACGCCACTGATGATCCCTTGTTTTCGCACCGGCCAAGGCTGCGCAGCACCGCGGCGACCAAGATGTTCTTTTCCGATGATCTGCGCGCGACGCTGGGTGGATACGATGCCGCCGATGAGCTCGCTTCAACGCTGCCGGCTGACTTTAACAGGTGGCACCCGCTGCATCAGGCGCAATACATCGAATCGACGACGCTCCTGCCCGGCTACATCCTGTCCAGCCAGGGCGACCGGATGGCGATGGCGCATGGCATCGAGACCCGCTTTCCGTTTCTCGACCCAAGGCTTGTGGAATTCTCCGCACGCATTCCGCCAAGGTTCAAGCTCAGAGGCCTTTCGGGCAAGCACGTGCTGAAGATGGCGGCCCAGGGTCTTGTGCCCGAGACGATCATCAAGCGCCCCAAGCAACCTTACAGGGCACCCGAGAGCGTGTCTTTTGCCGGGGCCGGCGGCTATGTCAGCGAGCGGCTGTCGTCTGCAGCACTTGCCGATGCCGGCCTGTTCAATCCGCGCACGACCGGCAAGCTGGTCGAAAAATGCCTGAACAAGCAAGCCGCCGGCTTTCGCGACAACGCCGCATTCGTAGGTGTGCTCTCGACGCAGCTCTGGGTCGATCGCTTTGCCGGCAATCAATCTGCCGTCTCCGAAGAAGCGGCCATCCTGACGTGAACCCCTGGAACAATGCCATGACCGAAACCACCAATGCCGAAATCCGCAGCTTCATCATCGAAAATTTTCTGTTTGGCGACGAGAGCGCCCCACTCACCGACGACATGTCGCTCATCGAAAACGATCTGATCGACTCGACCGGCATCCTCGAACTCGTTGCGTTTTTGGAGCAGCGTTTCGCTGTCACAGTCGCTGATGCCGATATTGTTCCAGCCAACCTCGACTCCATAGCCAAGATCAGCGCCTTCGTCGGTGGCCGCCTCGCCGCGCAGTCGGCCTAGCTTATCGCCATGCGCGTTGAGGAGTTCCTGCGCGAAAGCGCGCGCAAGTATCCCGCCAAGACCGCACTGGTCGCTGGCGCGCGCAGGTTGAGCTACGGCCAGCTCGATGACCTGTCGGATCGTTTGGCCTCCACGCTGCATTTCAAGGGCGTCGCGCGTGACGACCGCGTTCTGGTCTTCATGGACAACTGTTCCGAGGCCGTGATCTCGATCTTTGCGGTGCTCAAGGCCGGCGCGGTCGTGGTACCCGTCAATGCCTCGGTGAAGGCCGATCGCCTTGGTTTTTTGGTGCGAGACTGCCGCGCGAGCGCGGTTCTGACGCTGGCCCGGCTCCACGCCGTCGCATCCGACGCCGCGCGCGGCGCACCGGATCTCCGTTTGATCGTGGTGTCTGGGGATATCGCCTTGGGAGGGGCAGTCTCCTTCGAAGCCTGCCTTGAAACGGCACCCACACTGCCCGCGCATGGTGGCATCGATATCGATCTGGCGATGCTGATCTACACCTCCGGCTCCACAGGAGAACCCAAGGGCGTCATGATGAGCCATCGCAATGTCGAGGCAGCGGCTTCGTCGATTGCGACCTATCTGGATGCCAGTGCCGACGACATCGTTTTCAGTGCCTTGCCACTGGCTTTCAGCTACGGGTTCTACCAACTGATCGTGACGGTCCGCAGCGGCGGAACGCTTATTCTCGAAAAGTCCTTCGCCTATCCCTATGCGGTGCTTGATGTGATGCGTGCCGAACGCGCGACAACACTACCACTGGTGCCGACCATGGCCGCGATGCTGTTGCAGATGAAGGATCTTGGCCCAGAAACCTTGCCAGACCTTCGCACCGTCACAAGTGCTGCTGCTTCCTTGCCGCCCGACCACATCAGCAAGCTGCAAGCACTGTTTCCGGCGGCGCGAATTTATTCGATGTACGGCCAGACCGAATGCGCCCGCTGTACCTACCTGCCGCCCGAGCAGCTTTCCAAGCGGCCTCACTCGGTCGGCGTCGCCATTCCGGGCACGGAATTGTTCATCGTGGATGAGGACGGTGTCCAGGTCGAGCCTGACATGACAGGAGAGCTCGTGGTTCGGGGACCACATGTGATGCAGGGCTACTGGGAGAATGACCAAGAAACCGCTCGCGCGCTTCGGCCCGGCCGTCGCCCCTGGGAGAAGGTGCTGTTCACCGGCGACCTCTTCAGCCGCGATGAGGATGGGTTTTTCTATTTCATTGCCCGCAAGGACGACATCATCAAGTCGCGCGGCGAGAAAGTGGCGCCAAGGCAGGTGGAGGCGGTGCTCCATGATTGCCCCGGCATAGCCGAGGCTCTGGTTATCGGTATCGCCGATCCGGTCTTGGGCCAGGCTATCCATGCCATGGTGGTGCCATCCGACCCCGGCCTGACGCAACGCGACGTGCTGCGCTTTTGCGCCCGGCGGCTCGAAGATTTCATGGTCCCAAAGACAGTGGAATTCCGCGACAGCCTGCCCAAGACCGATAGTGGAAAGCCCAGCCGGCGTCTAGCGGCGGCGATGATGGAGACCAAATGATGCGCGCGACAAGTGATCAAGAGACAAGCGGACCGTTCTCGGTGGCCGCGCTCGATATCGATTGCGCAGCTGAAGCCGACAGGATCGCCACAACCATGCGCGAACAAGTGCGCGGCTTGAAGCGGCGCGGATATGTGCTTGGTCTATCGGGCGGCATCGACTCCAGTGTCTGCGCCGCAATCGCTGTTCGGGCGCTTGGCGCAGCAAATGTGTTCTGTATCTTCATGCCGGAGCATGATTCCGATCCGGAAAGCCTGCGGCTCGGACGTGCGGTCGCGGCCACATATGGCATCGAGGCCGTCATCGAGGATATCGGCCCGACGCTCGAAGCCATGCGCTGCTACGAGCGTCGCGATGCCTGCATCCGCGAGGTGGTGCCGGACTTCGGCCCCGGCTGGACGTCGAAGATCGTCTTTGCCAACGCGCTGACGACCGGTGGCTATAACATCTCCTCGCTGGTCGTTCGCGCGCCCGACGGCAAGACCGAAAAGCACCGCCTGTCCGCCTCCGCCTATTTGGGCATCGTCGCGGCCACGAACATGAAGCAGCGCACGCGCAAGCAAATGGAATATCACCACGCCGACCGCCTGAACTACGCAGTGATCGGCACGCCCAACCGGCTGGAATATGACCAGGGTTTCTTCGTCAAGAATGGCGATGGCGCTGCCGACATCAAACCGATCGCACATCTCTACAAGTCGCAAGTCTATCAGTTGGCAGCCTATCTCGGCGTGCCTGAGGAAATTCGGCAAAGACCGCCGACGACCGATACCTATTCGCTGCCCCAGACGCAGGAAGAGTTCTACTTCGCCGTGCCATATGCCCAGATGGACCTGTGCCTCTATGGTCTCAACCACGGCTGGAGTGCCACCGACACGGCGAAGGCGGTCTCGCTGACCGATGAACAGGTTGCCTCAATCTGGCAGGACATCGCGGCTAAGCGGAAGGCGGCGCGTTATCTTCATCAGCAACCGCTGCTGGTCGAAGCATGATTCAAGCGTAGCAGCATTCGCCCCCTATGGACCCTTGTGCTGGTACGCACGGAGCGCTCGATCTAGGCTAACGCATCGATGACGAGCTCGGTCATCTTCAAGGCCTTGGCTGTTCGCCGTCGAGTGTAGTTCGGGAAAAGCCGAAGTCGCGTGGCCCACGCCAGCGCCTAGCCTTTCGGATCAGAAACAGAAGTAGTACAACAACGGGGATAACAGGGGGAAGGTACTTAAGCGCAGGCCATGATACCATGAGATCGCCGCTAACTTTCAGCGTCCCCTTGCCACCGCTTACGTTCAGAACAAGGTCGCCGTCGCAGTGGGCCAGCGCCACACTGCGCCCGTCAAGCGTGTACCGAACGATGCCAATCGGTGCGTCTCTCAGCAGGACCGGCTTGTCCACGACGATCGGCTGTTCCCTAAGCGTTGGGAACGACAGGGTTGTCACGCTTTCTCCGGTGATTAGGTCGCAGCGGTCGGGCAATTCACGATAGTCGGGAAGGAACTCCCCAATACCATAAGCGTTCCGAGCTCCTGTAGTCTTGAAGTGGGAAAGGACCTCAGCGTCTCGAAACATCAACCCCCTCGACTGACTGGTCGCGACGATCAAAGATTGGGCGATACTTAATGCGAGGACAATCGCTAAAGGCGTGCTCGTTACACATCCGCGCCATGCAAGGAATACGGCAAACATGCCAAGCATCGCTGCAACGAACATCCAGCGCCAGATGAAGAGGGAGATGTCCATCAGCGGAATGTCAACGACCATGCCGCGCAGCAGCGTGCTTTGCCACAGGAACACGCACGCAAACAGAATGAAGAGGATGGTGGTTCTGATGTCGAATGAGCGGCCAAACCTGTAAAGGGCGACAAACACCATGATCAAGAGATATGGTCCAATGCTGTTGAATGCCAAGGGATTCAATAGCTCAGTTGGAGTGAGGAAGGTCTGCTCGAATGTTACGGGCAGGTTGTCGATGCCTAAGATCGAGTGCCGATGAGCGAACGCCGGCAGCCATGCCGGGCTCGAAAGCAGCAGTGCTCCGCAAACGGACAGCAGTGCGCGCACTGAGAACCTAGCTGTTACCTTGGCAAAGGTCAGGATCAAGACAACTTGCAGAAACAGCGCCTGTGGGAATATTGGGGGATGCGCAATGATCTGCAGTGCGATGATTGCCATCGCTAGCATGTAACTGTTGCGCAGAAGCGCAGCCACGGCAAAGGGAACGAGGGCGTAGGCCATCGCCTCGGGGAGTGCGGCGCGAACCACGAAGTTCTGGTATACGTAGTTTGAGCCGAGGAACAATGCCGAAAAGAAAGCGGCCATCGTTCCGCTCCGATCCGGACCAACGTAAACCAGAGAGACGAGGTCCTTGATGCCGTATGCCAATATCAGAAGGAAGCTAGCGCTCACGATGTTCACGGCCTGCACAGACGGAATACCAATGAAGGTCAGTGGAGCAGCCAAGCTATAGGGGAGCGTTGTATAGAAATAGAACACTGGAAGAGTATAGCCGCCAACGTCACCAAACAGGTCCAGTTTCGCATTGCGGAATTGATCGGCGACAGCGAGCGTGCGGAATGCATGTACAAAGGTGTCATCACCAATCCCGAAGATCACCAGAAACGCGAGGCCGCCAGCCTGAACCGCGTAGGCAGATTGGAATGCCCGTTTCCAGCAGAAGAAGACAGATACTGCGACAAGACCTGTTCCAACGGCTAGCAGAAGAACCAGGTCCAGGCGTTGACTGAGCACATCCAGCACATGTGAAGCGTCCTCTGCCAGGCTCATGTTGTTTGGACCCTATGCCAATGGATTAGCAGTCGTCATCTTGATATTGGCTCATCCGTGACTTGGTCTTGCGTAGACTTAGCAAAAACGAAAGGCATGTGAGGGAGACACCGCCGAAGGCCGATGCGCCCGCAAGATTGCCCAACAAATCGAGCGACCATCGGGGAGTGGCGGAAAGACCACGGAAAGAAGCCGCATCAAAGTAATCACGCTTGCGAGCCTGCCACTGACCAACGGGCGGCCCGTGGGCTGCCCGGCATTCCTCTTCCATTTAACCGAAAACAGCGCCTAGCCGACAAGAAAGGCAAAGGGGTTAGGAAACCGGTCGGCCGATAGACGCACTTGTCCATTGGAGGTAGGCAATGACTACCATGGCCGGCAGAGTGGGATGCAGCAACTTGGATAGCGCTTTGATATTGCTGACTCCTAACCGGCGAGATTTTCGAACCTGCCGTACCGGATTTCTTAGTCGGCGTCGAAGACACCTCATCGGCTGCGTGATGGCGGACTGCCCTCCGGTGTCGACGATTAAGTGCAGTGGCTGTCCTTGTCCTGCAGTTTGACTGCCGGGTTGCCCCGTTGGCTGTGGCACGTAAGGACGCATGTCTTCTGCAGCGCTCGGTACATGCATTAGGCTGACGAAAAGCGGTCCTGCAGATTGGCTCTCAATCAAACGTCGGACCCCCTTACCCCCTTTTGATCCTCTGTTTCAGACCCGCTGCCTGTGTTCTGCTGCCTCTGGAAACAGGATCACGTGCGATGAACGTGTCAATAGCGGAACCGACGCAGTTCAGTCAGCCGCCAGTTGTCGGGCGGCCTTTGGTCGTCGACCTTGATGGAACGCTGATCCGCTCCGACCTCCTAATCGAGACTGCCTTCGCCGAGTTGGGGCGGCGTCCCCGGTCGGCTCTCGACATGTTCGTGGCACTGTGGCGCGGAAAAGCCGCTCTTAAGCAATGCGCCGCGGCTTTGGTCGATTTCGATCCAGCCAACCTTCCTTATGACCAAGCTGTACTCGAAGAAATCGGCGCGGCGCGCCGGATCGGACGCCCGGTCTATATCGCATCGGCTGGAAACGAACGCGTCGTAAAGGCTGTTGCCGAGCACCTCGGACTGTTCGATGGTCATATCGCCTCGGACACGACAACCAACTGTTCCGGGGAGATGAAGGCACGGCGGCTTGTCGAACATTTCGGGGTCGGTGGTTTCGACTACATCGGCAACGACGTCGCCGACCTTCCCGTGTGGGAGCGGTCGGCGCAAGCGATCGTCATCCGTGCGTCTGCTGGTGTGTCTCGCCGCCTTGCCAGAGGAACTGTAGAAGTAAAACACCTTAATGCTTCACGGCCCGGATGGTCGACCTGGGCCAAGCTGCTGAGAGTGCACCAGTACTCCAAGAACGCGCTGGTGCTCATCCCCCTTCTCGCTTCCCATGAGATGAACCTGGGGAATGTTCTGGTAGCCATGCTCGGCGCTGCCTCGTTCTGCCTTTGCGCATCGAGTGTGTACCTGCTCAACGATCTTGTTGACCTGCAAGCAGACCGCGCGCACCCCACCAAGAAATTCCGGCCGCTCGCAAGTGGGGAGATACCTCTGGCGCACGCGCTGCTCGCGATTCCGCTCTTGCTATTCGCTTCGGTGCTGGTTGCGGGCTTGGTGTCGGCAGCCTTCCTCGGCGTCCTGCTCGGTTACTTCGCCCTCACGGTAGCGTATTCGTTTTATCTGAAGCGAAAAATGCTAATCGATGTTGTTACCTTGGCCATGCTCTACACGGCGCGCATCATCGCCGGAGCAGTTGCAGTCGAGGTCGCCCTGTCGCAATGGCTGCTCGCCTTCTCGATATTCATCTTTGTCGCCCTCGCGCTTGTGAAACGTTACGCGGAACTTGCCACGCGGCTCGACATGGAACTCGCTGAGCCGACCAACAGGAATTACAAGTTCGGGGATTTGGGCATTGTCGCGGCATTCGCTGCGGCGTCGGGATACAACGCCGTCACGGTTTTTGCGCTCTACATCTCATCCCCGGATGTGAACGCGCTCTATAGTCGACCTCAGATACTCTGGCTCATCTGTCTCGTCCTCATCTACTGGGTCAGCCGGATCGTGATGATGGCTCACCGCCGTTCGCTTCGCGAGGATCCAATCGTCTTTGCTATGACCGACCGCAACAGCCTCATCTCGTTCCTGATAATAGCCATAGCTGTCGTGGCGGCGGTGTAGAGCAAGCCAATGACCAGAAAAGCCATGCCCCCTCGCCGGAACCTGACTTATGCCGCGCGCTATATTGCCTTCGCGGCTTTCGCTACTCTGACAAACCTGGTGACGCAGGAGGCGGCAGTGCGCGCCGTTCCTCTCGCCCCGCTGGTTGTCTCAATGACTGCGGGCACGGTCGTCGGCTTCGCGGTGAAATACGTTCTCGACAAGAACTGGATTTTTTTCGATCAGGTCGAAGGCCGCTATCACGAGTTCCGGAAGATTTCCCTCTATGGCCTGTTCAGCGTTTTCACCACACTCGTCTCGTGGTCATTCGAAGCTGGCTTCTGGTCATTGTGGGGAACTTCGGTCGCCAAATATTCAGGCGCGGTGATCGGGCTCGCTGTCGGATATGCTGCCAAATACGAACTCGATCGAAGATACACCTTCCGGAAGGCAGGTGAGCAGTGGAGTTGAGCGGCTGGGGACGGTATCCGCGCCATTGCGCCATGCTTGTCGGATTGAACGGGCCGAAGGGGCTTGGGAAACTTCAACGCGGGCTTCCCGCATATGTCCCGAGGGGCAATGGACGCGCTTACGGCGATGCTGCGGTCGGTGCAGAGGCAACTTTGGACATTCGCAGCCTTAACCGCATGCGTCGCTTCGACGAGGCGGAGGGCCTGCTCACAGCCGAAGCAGGCGTGATGCTATCCGACGTGCTCGACACTTTTCTTCCTCGGGGCTGGTTCCCGCCCGTGGTTCCGGGTACGCGCTTCGTGACAATTGGCGGAATGATCGCTGCCGACGTGCACGGCAAGAACCATCACTTGGCCGGGGGATTCGGCGACCAAGTCGAATCCTTCAGGCTGGTGCTTCCGTCGGGAGAGACCATCGGTTGCTCGCACGATGAAAACGCGGACCTATTTCGTGCGACCGTAGGCGGAATGGGCCTCACGGGAACGATCGTCGACGCCACGATTCGTATGTCGAAAGTCGAGACAGGCTGGATCCGGCAGAAGACGCTCCGCGCGGGGGATCTGTCAGAAGCATTGGCATTGCTGGCCAAGAACGAACAGTCCTACTATTCCGTTGCTTGGGTCGACTGTCTCGCCCACGGAGCGGCGCTCGGTAGATCGCTGGTTTACCTTGGCGAGCACGCCAGCCTGGATGATGTCCAGGCCGAGAAGCCTGGCGCTCCGGCGTTTCCGACGCGCGCATGTCGCGCGTTCACCATCCCGGTAGACTTTCCGCGCATCGTCCTTAACCGGCATTCCATCCGCGCTATGAACGCTTTGAAATACGCCCGCGAAGCAGAGACGTATGGTGAAGGATCGGCCATCGTGCCGTGGCACTCCTATTTCTTCCCGCTCGACGGAATAGGCCAATGGAACCGGCTCTACGGCCGCCGGGGCTTTCTCCAGCACCAATGCGTAATTCCGCACGAACAGGCGGTCCCAGTCCTCTCCGAAATCTTGGGGCTCATAGCCGACAAGGGCGAAGCGCCTTTCCTGGCCGTCCTCAAGAATCTCGGTGTTGGAGGCGGGCTGCTTTCGTTCCCGATGCGGGGGGTGACATTGGCGATGGACTTTCCCGTTACCGACGGCGTCTTCTCCTTCCTCGACCGGATCGACCGACTGGTGGTCGCGGGCGGCGGCCGCCTCTATCTCGCCAAGGACGCAAGACAGCGGCCGGAAACCTTCGAGGCCGGTTATCCGGGGCTGGCCGCATTCAGACAGCAACGCTGCGCCATCGGCGCAGACACCAGGCTTGCATCGATGCTCTCAAGGAGGCTCTCGATATGAAACCGTCAACTAGCTCCGTACTCATAATCGGCGGTACGTCCGACATAGGGCGCGCCACGGCGCGCGTTTATGCGGACAAGGGCTGGCGCGTGACGCTCACCTGCAGGGACGATACAGCCGGCCGCCGCGAGGCCGACCACATCGCCACAGCGACTACTGCCTTTACCGAGCTCAGGCACCTCGACATCCTCGATAGCTCATCATTTGGCCCCTTCGTCAACTCACTGGTAGATCTTCCGGACACCGTCGTCTGCGTCATCGGCCTCCTGCCAGACCAAGCGAGAGCCGCGTCCGATATTGCTTACGCCTCCATAGCGATGCGGACGAATTTCGAGGGACCTGCCATGCTTCTTGGTATGATCGCCGAACTCTTCGAAAAGCGCGGCAACGGGACAATTGTCGGCGTGAGTTCTGTGGCCGGCAACCGGGGCCGCGCTTCGAACTATGTCTATGGGTCCGCAAAGGCAGGCCTCACCGCATACCTGTCGGGTCTCAGGGGGCGGCTGTGGAGGTCTGGCGTCAGGGTTGTGACGATTACGCCGGGGTTTGTGCGTACCCGCATGACCGCCGGAATGAACCTGTCCCGTCTTCTAACAGCCGAGCCCGCCGAGGTGGCCATGGCAATATTCCAGGCGGCCGAGACCAGGCCGCGGGACGTGGTATACGTGCGTCGAAGCTGGCGATATGTGATGGGCATCATCGACACGATGCCTGAAATCCTGTTCAAGCGAGTGACGTTTTAAGATCGTTTCCGTGATCGACGAGTTCACAAGGGAATGCATCTCCATCAGGGTAAGCCGGAAGCTGAAGGTCGTCGACATGATCGACGTTCTCTCCGATCTGTTCATCCTGCGCGGCATCCCCGTTCACATTTGATCCGATAATGGCCCCGGGTTCATCGTCAAGGCGTTGCGCGAATGGATCGCTGCTGTAGGCGCAAAGACGGCTTACATCATGCCGGCAGTCGTTGGAGAATGGCTATTGCGTGAGCTTCAACTCAAAGCTCCGCGGCGAACTGCTCAACGCGAAATCTTCAACACGCTGAAGGAAGCCCAGATCGTCATCGAAGGATAAGACCAGCCGTTGGGGATCGAGGCCTGTCTGCCAGGATCGCCAGCGGTATCGCCGCCGCGCGACGTCGGCTCGGGCCTGCTCAAGCGCAAACAGAGTTTTTGAACCGCAGCCTGTCGCGCCGCAGGAACTGCCACACCGTATCGTGCGACACCTTCACCCCGCGCGCCGCCAGTTCCGCCTTCAGCTCATGCAGCGACAAATGCGGCGTTTGGTTGAGCCGCTCGGCGATGAAGACCCGATGCGGCTCCAGAATACGCTTGCGATGGCCGCCCATCTTGCCGGGTGCCACCGACCCGTCGCGCGATATCGCTGCGACCACTTCACCACCGAAGACACGGCGACACCGAACCGGGTCGCCACCGTTCGGCAGCTTTCGCCGGCCGCGACTGCACCCACAACACGCTCACGAAGATCATTCGAAAGAGGTCGCGTCATCCGATGCTGGCCTCCATTCCAGCCAGCATCCTGAATCACAAAACAGCCCAAACCGGAATCCCCACGATTCAGGCAAGACCACAAACGCTCTAGAAAACCAGAAGGTTGATCTCAGGCTCGCCCGAAGGGGGTAATCGCCAAGTATGCCGCGCGGCTGCTACATCACTGCCCGTAGCGTTGGCAGCCGGTGAGGCCGCATGCTTTTCAATATTCAGGTTTTGCGCGGCCTCGCGGCCATTTTTGTCGTTTGGACCCATGCCCAGTGGTTCATCCCGGCAAATTACGTGCCGGCAACGATTAGCCAATTCGGCTATGGCGGTGTCGATCTATTCTTCGTCATCAGTGGATTTATCATGGTCCATACGACGCAAGGCAAGCAGGTGAGGCCATATAAATTTATCAAAAATAGACTAGCTAGGATTTGCCCTCTATATTATGGAGTTACAATTGTCGTATTTTTAGCAAGCTTCTTGGTACCAAGCGCGTTCAACAGCACGTCGCCGGAAATACCATCCCTCCTAAAGTCAATACTTTTTATCCCTTTCGAGAAAAAGGATGGCCTGATTTACCCAACATATTACCTGGGATGGACCTTAAACTTCGAAATATTTTTCTATTTCATTTTTGCCTTCTCACTATTCCTAGGAGAGAGGGTCCGGATCTATGTAGTCGCAGCGATCCTCGTGGGCCTGACGACTGCAGGGGTGTTGATCGACAGCCCGGCCGACCAAGGCGTGGCAGCCTTCTTTTATACAAGGCCGATTATACTCAACTTTGGCTTTGGCACGGCGATCGCCTTTCTTTTTGTATCCGCGAGACAGCCCCCCTCTGCGCTGTGGTGGATCTTGCTGGTGTTGGGATCATGTTGGTTTTTGCTGGGAGGAGCATTCACGTCCTTTGGCGACGGCCCGGTTTTGCCGCCGACCGACACCGTTTTCAGGTTCGGCATTCCATCCGCACTTGTGGTGGCTGCAGCGGTGGGGCTCGACCGATCCGGTGTAAGGCTAGGCACAAAATTGATGCGCCGCGCGGGCGACGCCAGCTATTCGATCTACCTGTCCCACTATCTCTTTGTGGCAGTGGTCATTGCCAGCGTCGATAGTTTCGACCTGAGTGCTTTCGCAAGGGCGCTGATGGCACCGTTTACGATCGCAGCGGCGGTTTTTGTCGGCTTCCTCACATATCAGCTCATCGAGCGGCCTCTGGGCGGAAACTGGTCTGCCTACGTTAGGATTTTGGGAAACCGTCACAGCTTGCGAATGCACAAAAAGCCCGGATTGCATCCCAACCCTAACACTGCCGCCATAAAGGCCTCCGAAAGAACTACCGACATCTAGCGTAAGGAGGTTCAGCTACTTCCTCTGACTTACGCGGGATATTGCTACGCGGCGATCACGACGGCTCTCAACAAGGTGCGCAGGCACTGCAGCCCATGCAAAAGGACAAACGGCGATTGTGTTGCGAACTTCCCTGGCGGTTACACCTCCACGTTGCTTACATATTGTGCAACGATCTGCTAGCGTTGTATTTCAAGGGGCATCGTGGCGCCGGGCGGATGCGTGGTGCCCCTGCGTAAGGAGGATAACACATGTGCGACTTGGTCGATCACGATGTGCTGGGCCCCAAGCAATACGCAATTCTTTTGGAAGTTTATGAATCCGCTCGCCGGATAGAAGCAAAGCTTCCGAGCACGCATATTGCGAGCATTGCCGCGCGGCGCCTGATTGCAGCCTTCGATGGCAATGCGGACAATTCAGGCTTCGACTTGCGGCGCGCCAGGCCGCAGGGCACCGCATAGCGGCGCTCTCTTTGCAGCTCTGACCTGCCCGGACTCGGCGATACTCATGATGGCTGAGTGAAGTGGCTTGTCGCGCCTTGCTGCTGGCAACTGCCATGCGCGAAGGCGGCGATAGGAGAGCCGCTGGGCGGTGGGGCTGGGTTAACGGCTCCCCTATCCTGTCGCGTGCAAGACCACGAGCAGACCGCGTGTTGTTATTGTGTCGCCACGCAGGCCAGGTGAGTTTCCAGCTTGTGGGCCTAGACGGTCAATTGAGCATTGGAGGTAGACGGGGGGCCATCCATAAGACCCATGGACATCTTCTAGCGTATGATATCAGATGAGTCTCTGGGCACTAAGCATCTAAAAGGTCAATTTGCGGGAAAGATGCCAAATACGCCACAAGCATGCTGTGAACTTTGGGGACTCAAGTCGCGACGCTTATAGACGTCGGAGAACAGCAGCATCCATGTCATATATTCATAGCAACTACGATGTTTGACCATACGCTACTCAATTTCATACAGTCACCTCCGATAGGGGGGACAATAAATACAGAGGATAGGAAAGCGGATTTCCTGGAAGCGACCCCGAAAACATACCCGGCAAGCGCAGTTGTTAGCCATCAGGGGGACGCCAATACACGGATTTTCATCGTCGCTTCCGGTTGGCCCTGTGTTTCCCGCCACCTTTCCAACGGCAGCCGGCAGATCATCGACACTCCGCTCAAAGGTGACATCCTTGGCTTCCCCTCATTTGATGGCGGAGGCATCAATTCCGTTATTTGCGTGTCTGAAGTGGAATTATACGAAATTCCGGGACAAGCATTCCGGAAAGCGCTCGACCAGAACGCGACGCTGGGATCGCTGTTTGCGCGGATCGCGGCACGCCAGCACGCGATCGCTGTCGAACGATTGACCAGCGTCTGCCGGCGCAGCGCCCTGGAACGGACGGCTCACTACCTCCTGGAATTGGGCGTACGGCTTGGCTCAGGTGACCACGGTTACGACTGCCCGCTAACGCAACACGACCTTGCCGACGTACTCGGACTGACTCAGATTCACGTAAATCGGACGTTGCGTGAGTTGCGCGAAAGAGAACTGGTTTCGTTCCGGTCAGGTGCAGTCGAGTTCCTCAATCGCGCCAAGCTCTTGAAGTTGGCCAGCTTCGACAGCGCCTACCTGCAATACAACTGGCCTGCCGCGCCGCAGAAAACTACGACACGGCGGCCGCTGTCGACGCTGCGCCCCACTGCCCTTTGAAGGCTCAACCATTCAAACGAACCAGGTTGCCGAGCACTACCGCCAGGCACACGCAAATGCGCCTATCGGATGAGGCAGCACCACCTTAGGTTATATTAACCTATGTTAATGAAAAAAGAATTAGTTGAGTTATCTTAACACATTGCTCGCTCATATGGGTGAAAGTGAGCAAACAAAAGGCGCGATGCTTAATGTAAGCGCTTGAAGTTACACCAGAAATGAAAGGCGTAGTGGAAGCAGTTGAAAATGGGGTGTGCAAATCGCTAACAATTGCGATGTTTGTACGGAAAGGGCGGGTACTTCTATGGAATCCTATTACGGAGAGCATGGGAAGAGTTCAACTTTACCCACTGCTAGAAGCAATGCGGACGTGTCGCGGCCAGTAGTTGACGCTGATCAACATCCTCACGATCGTCTTCTTATCATCGACAACAGAGCTCTTGATCGCGAATGCCTAGCCAGGGCCTTGGTCTATCATGACCTTGGCTTGGAAGTTTCCGCGCTGGCGTCGATCGAAGAGTGGCGAAAGCAAAAGGATCTGCATCCTTCGCTGGCAGCTATCCTTCTCAATCTTGGCGGGAAGAGAATAACAGACGCCAATGTCGCCACTGAGATTTCTCGGCTCACCGCCGAATTCAAGTCGGTTCCGGTCGTTATTCTGGCCGACAACGACGAGCTCAAGCAGATCATGAAGGCGCTGGAGTGCGGCGCGCGCGGCTACATCCCGACCACCGTCGGGGTCGACATCTGCGTGGAAGCGATCGGCCTTGCGATTGCAGGGGGGATCTTCGTCCCTGCAAGCAGCCTGCTTGCCATCCGCCACCTTATCGACTCGAGCGGCCAGGAGGCGCGTCCGCTAGCCGGAATGTTCACACTTCGCCAGGTCGAAGTGGTTCAGGCATTGCGCCGCGGCAAAGCCAACAAGATCATCGCCTATGAACTCAAGCTGCGCGAAAGCACGGTGAAGGTGCATATTCGCAACATCATGAAAAAGTTGAAGGCGACCAACCGTACCGAAGTTGCCTACAAGCTCAACGACCTGTTTCCCGGCGACGTATAGCTCTCGGCGAGCAGCCGGCATGATCGCCCCGCAAGGCACGACAGCCTTGCGGGGCTACTTGCATGAATTTAGCGGATCTACTGCACTACCTTTTGGCTGTGATTGACCACCATGTTAATCCACAATTGGCGCGGTCATATGGCCGCCCTTTCGAACACCAGCACGCGGCCATCGACGACGCCTCCCGGCTTACCTATGTCGAACGGCTCCTCACCCCGCATTGGGAAGATGCCCCACCAGCTTCCTCAACCAGGCG
The DNA here is from genome assembly GCF_056398585.1 of Aminobacter sp. 01T433. Taxonomy (NCBI): domain Bacteria; kingdom Pseudomonadati; phylum Pseudomonadota; class Alphaproteobacteria; order Hyphomicrobiales; family Phyllobacteriaceae; genus Aminobacter; species Aminobacter sp. 01T433. The sequence goes on along the minus strand of NZ_JBFTPR010000016.1, from coordinate 34,689 downwards.
CTGGCCTGGCACGCCAGGCAGGGCCCCAGAGTGGAGCAAGTGAACCGCTCGCCCGATCGCTCCAACTGTTCGCCGGACCTGCAGCCGCTCGAGGGGCTCACCACATTCGCACACGACCCTATGCGCCGCGCACCAATGGCAAGGCCGAGCGCTTCATCCAGACGTCACTGCGAGAATGGGCCTACGCCAGACTTCACGCTTCATCTGCCGAACGGGCATAAGCCATCCATCGATGGGGCGCCCACTTATCACCACCCCACACTGCCATCGGCGAACAGCCTATGACAAAGACTGAACAGCCTGCTTGGTAGCGACACTTAGGGGCCGGTTGGGTGCAATTTTGGTCAGACGGCCAATGTCGCCTGTTAGCAATGGCTCACGCGGGCGCTCATGAAATTCGACCGCTTAGATACCTTGTCACCGGCGCTTCGACGTAAATAAACGTCAAAATGGAAATGGCGGTTACAATAAATGGCGTTATGATTAGGATCAGTATCGGCCCTAAGAAGGACGCATGACTATTCGAAATCATTTTCTCGGACGCGCCATTCACGAACTCGTGGCACAAATAAATCGAGTAGGCACATTTCGCGAGAAAGTTCGCCGGCGCCGAATTCACAGAGAGCCCTACTTTTTCCAAGGCCACCGCACCAAGCAATAACCCGGACGCCGGCAAACCCAGCCCCACTAGACGAGGAACTGCCGGCCAGAAGAAAGGTCGCAATATAACCGCGACCGCGCAAACGCCAATGATTGCCACAGATGCCAACATTGCAGACTTTGTTGGCAAATAGGAAAAAGATGCAATAGACGTAATCTTGTATATTATGACACCAAGGGCAAAATCAACAATAATTGGATTTGTATAAGATACAAGCATTGGCATATCTGGTGGCACAAAGACGCCAATCATTGCAATCAAAACAATAACAATTGAAGATATATAAACTCCATTCCTAACGCTAATTTTTTGGCATGCCGCAACAATTACGCTGAATTCTACTATCAGAATCAATGTCCACGTTGGATGTAGTATCGGATATGTTCCATATGGTATGAATGCAAGGGACATAAGCAATTCTTGGAATGTAGGGGCACCGTAGCCTTGCGTGTAATTCTTGGTGAGAAACGCCAGGATCGTGAAAACGAAATAAAGCGGCAGTATGCGGATGGCTCTGTCCCTCAGGTAGACGAACGCCGGCTTTCCGGACTTGCCCAGTACATGGGCCGACAGGAAACCAGACACCACCAGAAAAAGGTCGGTTCCAAACCGCAGCATGTCAACCACAGCTGATCCGGCGTCTATGGCGTCGAACACAAGCTCCAGATGGACATAGACGATGGCATAGGCAGCGATCAGCCGGAGAATCTGGATGTTGTTGCAGAACGGCCTGGCCGAAGGAGCAACTGTCCGTTTGCCTGCAAGATGGTATTCAGTGGCCATCTTGACCGAGACAGGGTTCAGAATGTCCTTGGCAATTTCGAAATAGCGCGACTTCGCTTCAATCACTGTCGGCCGTCCGATCTGCCACTGGCGTCGGGATTGGCGCGCGCAAAAAAAGATGGAAAAGATCGCTTCCCACAACCGCCGCCAGGCCAATCGCACCGAATGGAGACACAGCCATCATTGCTACGAACCTGAAGTTGATGGGTACTCATCTGATATCGGCGTGATATCGGCGCCAAGCCGGGATCAGCACAATCCGGTCACGACCTTCAAATCGCGCGGTGGAATGATAGGCGCTGCGGGACGACTAAAGAACCAGTCAAAATGGCTATGGTTGCCGCATAGCCTACCGCCTTTGCATGCCTTCGGATTGAGATAACGCCCCCCAAGACGATCGTTAAGCATTGGAACGTCTGTGATAGCTCTAGGTGAGCATCCGACGTGATCGCCCAGCAAAGCGACGACAGCCTTGTGGGGTGGGGCGACTTTCTTGAAACAACGGATCAAAAGCGCTGCCTTTTGGCTCCGATTGCCCAGCCAGTCGACGATTGGCGTGGCCATGTGGCTGCGCCCCTCATATCCGTCTGAGCAGCCTACCCCCAATGGACGATAAGTGGCCGTCTTATTGGGAACGCTCGGTCTGCCAGCGAAAATGTACACTTCCAGGCATCGACGCATGCAACCGGATGGCCGTTATGACCGAGCATTTCCGACGCTTCGAAAAATCAGGCAGGCTGCGGCAACGCGCCCACCAGCTGATACCGGGCGGCAGCCACACCTATGCCAAGGGTGACGACCAGTACCCGTTGTTGGCACCCGGCTTCATTGAGCGCGGCTCCGGCTGCCATGTCTGGGATGTCGATGGCAACAAATACATTGAATACGGCATGGGCAACCGCGCGGTTGGGCTTGGCCACGCCTATCCCACCGTGCTGCACGCCGTCGAAAGAGCGCTTCGCGACGGAAGTAATTATACACGCCCCGCACGGATCGAAGTTGAATGCGCGGAAGCGTTCCTCGAACTCTTTCCTGCAGCGGAAATGGTGAAATTCTGCAAGGACGGATCGGACGCTACCTCTGGCGCCGTCCGACTAGCGCGCGCCTACACCGGCCGCGATCTGGTCGCCTGCTGCGCCGACCAACCCTTCTTTTCGACTGATGACTGGTTCATCGGCACAACCCCGATGAATGCCGGCATACCGAAAGCCGTACGGCAGCTCACTGTCACCTTCCGCTACAACGACGTCGCAAGCGTCAAGCGATTGTTCGCGAACAACAAGGGCAGGATCGCGGCGGTCATACTCGAAGCTGCCCGCACGGAAGAGCCACAGGGCAACTACCTGCGCGAGGTCCACCGGCTGTGCCGCGAAAACGGCGCGCTACTCATCCTTGACGAGATGATCACCGGCTTTCGCTGGAATGCCGGTGGCGCGCAGGCCGAATACGGCATCGAGCCTGACCTGTCATGTTTCGGCAAGGCCATGGCAAACGGGTTCTCGGTCTCGGCACTTGCGGGAAAACGCGAATATATGCGCCTCGGTGGGCTGGACCACACCGATCGTCCGCGCGTCTTCCTGCTATCGACCACGCACGGTGCTGAAACGCACGCGCTTGCCGCGGCAATCGCGACGCTGAGGATCTACCAGAATGAACCGGTGATCGAGCACCTGTACCGGCAGGGCCGGATACTCAGGGACGGCTTCGAGGACGCCGCAAGGCGACATGGTATGAGCGACTTCGTCAAGGTCGTCGGCCGTCCAAGCTGCCTTGCCTACCAGACGCTCGACCAGCAAAGGCAGCCTTCGCAGGCGTTTCGCTCGCTGTTTTTGCAAGAGACAATCAAACGCGGCGTACTCATGCCGTCGCTGGTGCTCGGCTACATGCATGATGATGCGGCGATCGCCGAGACCATCGAGGCAGTGGACAGCGCTTTGGCGGTCTATGCGCGGGCCATGGAAGACGGCGTCGAAAGGCATCTGGTGGGGCGGCCGTCGCAGCAGGTGTTCAGGGCCTTCAACCAGCCGCAGGAAAACGATCTCAACCGCGTCATTGCCCGCCTGGCGTAACCAACGTCTGGGGCGGTGCATTGGAGTAAGCATTTTCGACAACAAAGACGAGGGACGTGATGAAAGTTCTGGTAACTGGCCATCAAGGCTACATCGGCTCGGTCATGGTGCCGATGCTGCTAGAGGCGGGCCACACCGTCACCGGCTATGACAGCGATCTCTACCGGCGCTGCACTTACGCACCGGGTGGCACCCCTGCCCCCGTGCCGTCGATCGCCAAGGATATTCGTGACGTCGAAGCCTACGATCTCGAGGGTTTTGATGCGGTCATCCATCTCGCGGCACTTTCAAACGATCCACTTGGCAATCTCGATCCCGACCTGACCTACGACATCAACCACAGGGCCAGCGTCCGGTTCGCGCGCGCGGCCAAGGCCGCCGGCGTCAGCCGCTTTCTCTATGCCTCGTCATGCAGTAACTACGGCTTGGCTGGCGACGGCCTCGTCGACGAGACCGGCGAGCTCAATCCGGTCAGCCCGTACGGCTGGTCGAAGGTCATGTCGGAGCGCGACATTTCCAAACTGGCGGACGCCAGCTTTTCGCCAACCTATTTCCGACCAGCGACGGCCTACGGACTTTCGCCGCGGTTGCGTTTCGACATTGTGCTCAACAATCTTGTCGCCTGGGCCGTCACCGAGGGCGTTATCCTGCTCAAATCCGACGGCAGTCCGTGGCGGCCGATCGTGCATATCGAGGATATTTCCCGCGCCTTCATCGCTGGCCTCGAAGCCCCGCGCGAGATCGTCCACAACGAAGCATTCAATGTCGGCCAGACCAGGCACAATTACCGCATCCGCGACATCGCGGCGATCGTCGCCGAAGTGGTCCCTGGCTGCCGGCTGGAGTTCGCTGCGGACGCCGGGCCGGACAAACGCTCCTACCAGGTCAGCTTTGAAAAGATCGCCCGAGTGCTGCCGGCCTTCAAGCCGCAATGGGACGCGCGAGCGGGAGCCGAGCAGCTCTTTGCGGCCTACTCTAGCGCTCATTTGACACTCGAAGAGTTCGAAGGCCCGCGTTTCCAGCGCATTGGCCACATCAAGCACCTCATCGCCAACGGGCTGATCGACAACAACATGCGGCTGCTGAGCGCCGCGGAAACGCCGGCTGGGTCGATAGCAGCCGAGTAGGTCCGTTCAACCATGGAACATTCCAGTTCCGCCGTCTCCGGCTTGCTCACCGACCAGGTCGGCGAGGTAATCTACGCGCTAGCCGAAAGGCTCTATCCGATTTGCCGGAGCATTACCGGAGACGGCGTGCGTGAAACACTGGCGATCCTGACCGAAACCGTGCCGCTTGACGTGCGCGAGGTCGCGACCGGCACACAGGCGTTCGACTGGACCATCCCTAGGGAATGGAACATTCGCGGCGCGACGATCAAAGGCATGGATGGCGCAACCATCGTCGACTTCGCCGACCACAACCTGCACGTGTTGAACTACAGCATGCCGTTTCGCGGAACGGTCTCGCTGGAGGAGCTGAAGCGTCACGTCCATACGCTTCCCGACCAGCCGGAGCTGATCCCCTACCGGACCTCCTACTATGCCGAGAACTGGGGTTTCTGCATGACCCACAACCGTCTGGTCGAACTGCCCGGCGGCGACTACCAGGTGGAGATCGATGCCGAGTTCAGGGACGGCAGCCTCAGCTATGGCGAATATCTGCATCGCGGAGAAAGTGAGCGCGAATTCCTTCTGTCGGCCCATATCTGCCATCCGTCGCTCGCCAACGACAATTGTTCCGGCCTGGCACTGCTTGCCTGCCTCGCGAGCCAGCTTCGCTCGCGCAAGACGCGCTACAGCTACCGCTTTCTGTTTGCGCCGGGCACTATCGGTTCGCTTGCCTGGCTGTCGCGCAACGAGGATGTGACGCAGCACATCGACCATGGCCTGGTCGTGTCTTGCGTCGGTGACGGCGGCGGCCCAACCTACAAGCGCAGCCGCAGTGGCAACGCCTTCATCGATCGGGCCATGGAGCATGTTCTTGGCCATCGCGAAAAGGCGGCAACGCTGCTCGACTTCTCACCTTACGGCTATGACGAGCGGCAGTTTTGTTCGCCCGGCTTCAACCTGCCCGTAGGCTTGTTCCAGCGAAGTGCCTTTGGCACGTTCCCCGAGTATCACACCTCGGCCGACAATCTCGATTTCATCAAGCCAGCCCACTTGGCTGAATCCTGGCGCATCATCATGGACGTCATCGAGATCGTCGAAGGTGACTGGACGCCGACCAGCCTGAACCCGAAGGGCGAGCCCCAGCTCGGGCGCCGTGGCCTTTACGCAGCCCTTGGCGGCGACAAGTCGACGGGGCTGAGTTCGATGAGCCTGCTTTGGGTGCTGAACCTTGCCGACGGCCAGCACTCGTTGCTCCACATGGCTGAGCGGTCAGGATTGTCGTTCAAGGAAATAGCGGGCGCCGCTGAGTTGCTGCGCGTTCACAGCCTTCTGGCCGAAGTCTAGCCATACAAGCGCCCTGTCAGCAGCGGCCAGTTGCGATCCCTCTCGGACATCGCGGTAGGAGCTGAAGGCCATTGGATGCCAAAGGCCGGGTCGTCATATCTGACGCCAACCGAAGCCAGCGGCATATAGAACTCGGAAATCATGTAGGACACCACCGCATCATCGCTCAGCGTCTGAAAGCCATGCGCAAATCCGGCCGGAACATAGACCTGCCGCCGGTTTGCGGGCGTCAGCTCGTAACCTACCCATTTGAAATGGGTGGACGAGGTGGGCCGCATGTCGATGATGACGTCGTAGATAGCCCCCTGAATGCAGGAAACCAGCTTCACCTCGGCGTGCGGTGCAATCTGGAAATGCATGCCGCGCAGCGTGCCTTTTTGCACCGAGCGCGACTGGCTGTTTTGAACGAAGCGCGTGGCGAGGCCCCGTTCACCGAACTCCTTCTCGCAAAAGGTCCGCATGAAGCTGCCGCGCTCATCGGTGATGGGGTCTGGCTCCACAAGCCATGCACCATGCAGTTCCGTTTCGACAAATCGCACGGCTTTCCTTGCCTTTCGCGGGAGTTCTGAGGAGGGATTCTTTTCTTCGGCGGCCGAACACGGAAGCGCCGCCTAAGAGGTATGCCCCATCACCCGATAGGTCGATGTCATGAGGCGTATCGTACCCATTCGGGACGAGGCTTAGCCCTTCCTGCTCCAGGCACCGCCTTTTGATGTCATGCTCTATGGCTCGACCGCCCGATCGGATGACACCTCCAATCGTAAGGGCAAATCGAAGCAACCACGCAGTGCCCGTATTCTCTCAATGGGCAATTCTGAAAGTGCAGCTCCAGATGAGGTGGCTGGCACGATCGTGGGGAGCGTATTCATGAACATGCAAAAACTTGACGCTGTCAGGGACGTAACGGCGAGACAACCTTACCTGGCACCGGGCTGCCGGCTTTGTGGCGCCCGCCTCAGCCACACCTTCGTCGACCTTGGAATGTCGCCGCCCTGCGAGAGCTTTCTCCGGGCGGACGAGGTCGACCAGATGGAAGCCTATTTTCCGCTCAAGGTCCTCGTCTGCGACACCTGCTATCTGGTGCAGCTCAAGGAATATATGAGTCCCGAGTCCATCTTCAGCGAATACGCTTATTTCTCATCCTACTCGACCAGTTGGGTTGCCCACGCCAAGCACTATTGCGAGGCGATCACCGCGCGTCTCAAGCTCGGAAAGGACAGCCTTGCCGTCGAGCTCGCCAGCAATGACGGCTATCTGCTGCAGCACTTCCTCCCTCTGGGCGTGCCCGTCCTTGGTGTGGAGCCGGCAGCCAACGTGGCGCGGGCAGCGATTGAAAAAGGCATCCCGACCCAGGTCGACTTTTTCGGCGAGCGCCTCGCCACCAAAATGTTCGCAGAGGGAGCCTCTGCCGACTTGATTATCGGCAACAACGTCCTGGCCCAGGTGCCCGACCTCAACGACTTCGTCGCCGGCATGAAGATCCTGCTCAAGCCGGAAGGCACCATCACACTGGAGTTTCCGCATGTCGAGCGACTGATCGCGGAAAACCAGTTCGACACGATCTACCACGAGCATTTTTCTTATTTCTCGGCCGTGACGATCGACATGATGGCGCAGCGCCACGGGCTGAAGCTGGTCGACGTCGAAGAGCTTTCAACCCACGGGGGGTCGCTGCGCGTCTATCTCGCGCATGAAGACAGCGCCCAGCCGATATCGGTTCGCGTTGGCGAAATCATCGCTCGCGAGCGGCTGCACGGGCTGACTAACATGTCGACATACGCCTCTTTCGGGCACAAGGCCGCCATGGCCAAGCGGGACCTGCTGGCATTCCTGATCTCGGCCAAGAATGAAGGCAAGCGCATCTGCGGCTACGGTGCGCCCGGCAAGGGCAACACATTGCTCAATTATTGCGCCATCGGGCCGGATTTCCTCGACTTCACCGTCGACCGCAATCCCTACAAGCACGGGCGCTTCACGCCGGGCATGCATATCCCGATCCGCCCTGTCGCAGCCATCGACGATGCCAAGCCCGATTACATCTTGATCCTGCCTTGGAACCTCCAGGACGAGATCATCCGGCAGATGTCCCACGTCTCAGCCTGGGGCGCGAAATTCGTCGTTCCCATCCCCTATGTCACCATCATCGATCCCGCGGAGCTATGAACATGAAGGTCGTCCTGTTTTGTGGCGGGCGCGGCACCCGCATCCGGGAGTATTCCGAGGCCATTCCAAAGCCGATGATCCCGCTCGGCCAGCAGCCGATCATGCGGCACGTCATGCAGTGGTACAGCGACTATGGGCACGACGATTTCGTGCTGTGCCTGGGCTACAAGGCAAATGTCATCAAGGACTTCTTCCTGAACTCGCGCCCTCAGACATTTTCCGACTGCGTCGTGTCGGGCGGCGGCAAGGACATCCAGCTTCTTGACGAGAGCACCAAGGACTGGCGCGTGACGCTGCTCGATACCGGCATTTGGCGTAACATCGGCGAGCGCCTGTGGGCGGCGAAGGACCAGGTGAAGAACGAAAAGATGTTTCTCGCCAACTACTCCGACGGGCTGACCGATGTCGATCTCAACGACATGATTGCCAAGTTCGAAGCCAGCAACATGTATGGCTGTTTCCTCGCCGTGCGTGCGCCCCTCACCTACCATCTCGCCGATATCGACGATTCCGGCCGCGTGCGCTCGTTCAAGACGACCGATACGTCGGAGATCTGGATCAATGGCGGCTACTTCATCTTCCGCCCCGAGATCTTCGACTACATGGAAGACGGCGAGGAATTGGTGCTCGAGCCCTTTAGCCGGCTGATCGCCGACAACAAGCTGATGGCCTACAAGCACCAGGGCTTCTGGCGCTCGATGGATACCTTGCGCGACTGGCAATCCTTGGAAGACATGGTCGAGCATGGCGACATGCCTTGGAACGCGGCCATTCGTGCCGAGCGGGCAAGGCGGAACGTCATCAAGGCGGCCTCATGAAGAGCCTGAGCCTCGCACGAAGCGGCGAGCAGCTTTCGGTTCTGTGCCTTGGCGCGCATGCTGACGATATTGAAATCGGCGCTGGCGGCACGCTCTTGAGCCTGATCGCCGCCGGCGTGCAGCTCAGTGTCCACTGGTGCGTGTTGAGCGCCACCGGCCAGCGGGCTCAGGAGGCAGAACGGTCGGCCCGCGCTTTCCTGCGGGAAGCGAGGGACCAGCGTATCGAGCTTGCCGGGTTTGAAGACAGCTATTTCCCCGAGCAGCGGCGGGCAATCAAGCAATGGCTGATCGACCTGAGGGCGCGCACTGCGCCCGATGTCGTGTTTACCCACACCCGCAAGGATGCCCACCAGGACCACCGCGAGGTCAACCAGCTGACCTGGAACATCTTTCGCGATCACCTAGTGCTCGAATATGAAATTCCGAAATGGGACGGAGATCTAGGCCAGCCCAATTTCTACGTGCCGCTGACAAGCGCTGTGATGGAGCGGAAAATCTTGCTGCTGCACGAGCACTTTGGAACGCAGCGCTCGAAGGACTGGTTCGACAAAGAGACCTTTCAAGGGCTGGCGCGCCTACGTGGCATGGAGTGCCGTGCACCGGAGTTCTATGCCGAGGGCTTTGTTTTGAGGAAGGCACGCCTGCTGTAGTGTTCAGTCGCTGCGACCAGACTTCTGTTCAACAAAGAACGATTCAAAACCACGAGTTTCCACAGAAAACCGACACGGTTTATTGTGCTGTGTCTAGATTCTATGGTCTACTTGCAACAGTTTCTGTAATCGTCTAACAATTGCCATTGTGTGTATGAGTGCGTTTTCTGAACTGTGCGCTTTTGTGAGCACGGCATGTATTTTTAGGTCAAGTTTTTGTCTGCTTGGGGAATGAGGGGCTGCTCGAATGAGCAATGTAACGTCGCCTCACGGCGAAGAACTGCAAGATTTTGCCTTTTTGAATGTTAAGTTAGGAACAGTCGACGGAGGGGAACACGGGCTTCTGGTAATGAAATCGGACCAGCTTGTAGCTGTGCTGACGCAGGTCGATGAAGAACAATACGCGGTAAAGAGCGGCTGGTTTCTGGAAACGGGTTACGGCCGTCTGGGTGGTTGCCATCGGATGTTTGAAACGCTGCAGGAAGCGACAAGCTGGATCGCCGGACATTTCCCCGCTGAACAGCGAATTGCGATAGAAAACTGAGAGGCATTCCGTCTGGCAGGAGCATGCCCCCGAACCGAAGGTCCGCTTGGCGAAAAGTGGGCCCCGTGTCCGGATAAAGGTAGCGCTCCAGCAAGGAGGTAGATAGCCGATCCCAATTCTACTGGGCCCATCTACTGGAATGGAGCAGGCTCCAGGACGTTGCTTCTAGGCCCCAATGGGCTTGGCGAAGCCGGCGTTCATCCGGCGTGGGTCGAGTCGCGTCGGCGTCCCAAAAAGGCAAGGTTCACTGGCTTTGACGCTGCTCGCCCTCGGACGTCAGCTCCAGGACCCAATCCGTAAATCCCCCCTGATTGAGTCTCACGGGCCGAAACGTTTGCCTCCCCGGCGCGAAGGGCGAACCTTCAATTGGCAGCAAATTCCCGCTCGTCGGATCACGCCAACGCGCTTTGATCTTTTCTCCGGAAAGCCGCCCAAGATCGAGTGTTATTTCTTTGCTTGTGGGTAAATAGACGAGTGCGAACGAACCGTCCCTTGCCGCCGCCGAAACCACACGGGCTTTGTCGCTCCCCTTTCCTCCGACAAGTAACTTGCCGTCGACGTCCGGTTCTAGCAGCCACCACTTCAAGGACGAGACAAGGTTGCCAAGAAGGGTCATGCTCCGTGCGCCAGGGCTGTCGAGGGACTGCTTCCAGCCCATCGGCGCAGGATAGATGCCTGGCCCGTCGAAATACCACATCGGGTTGTTGCCGAATATCTGTCCGGAAGCACCGGAGAGAATGGCTTGATAAGCCTGCATGCGAACCTGCTGCTCGTCCGCTTCATGTTCGTTTTCGTAGGCACTTTCCATCAAAAAAAAGGGCAAATCTCCGCCGTGCACATACTGATTCAGGGCTGCAGTCGACACGGAGCCATAGGTGTAGACATTGTTGACGGCTAGCCAAGGCTCGCCGTGCCAATAGTCCAAAGCAGCAGTTTCCGGTGAGTTGTGAGCCGTATGAAGGGCGCCAGGGTCAGTTTCCCGGATTCCATCCGCAATGGCGCGAACGAGATCCTTGTCCGGCACATTGTAGTCGCCACCCTGCACCCAAAGGATGTTGTCGAGACTCGCGTAGCGCCGACCCACGAACCGGCCATAATCTCGCAGCTTCTGCTTTCCATTTCCAACCATCTCTTGATACCAGCCGTCCGACCATCCGCCATATCCGGCGTAAGAAGGTGCCAGAAGCACTAGGAATCCCAGTTCACTTGCGCGGCGCAACACCCAGTCGGCATGCTTGAAATAGGTCTCGTTCGGAGAGCTGTAGTCACCGTCCACCAGAAACGGTTTGTCGCCATAGATATTGGCCGGCGCCCGGTCGGCGAAGCGATGCTCGATCAGATTGACAAGCAATGTGTTGAAGCCGCGCGCTTTGCGATCGCGTAGATATAGGTCAGCATCCTCGCGGGAAAGCTGGGCGATCAACGACCAAGCGGTATCTCCCTGCATGAAAAACGGGCGACCCTCTGCATCAACCAGATAGCGCTTGCCCGCCTGAACCTGCAGCGGGAAGACAGAAACCTTGTCGGCGACTTGAGAAGTGTCGCGTGCCTCGAGGATGAAAGTAGGAACCATCAGAAGACAAGCTACAAGCATGACGTATTTGGACCAATACGACGCACCGCTACATATTGAATGTCCGAAGCCGGCCATGCTTGAACCCTTCGCCGCTATCCGGGAGTGCGGGTATCGTTGGTGCTGTGAGCGTCCCGACCCTCGGTCGAAAGGGCAGGATATTTAGCTGAGAATTCGCTCGACGTAATCAACCCGAGCGCAGTGGAGTCACGTGTCATCGAGCCGACGCGCAGTTGCTGGACATAACTTTCCAGTCCGCCTCCGTCGGCTCCGCGCCCCAGCAGCAAGAGATAGAGAAACCCAACATAGGCACGGTCGCTCATGCCGAAAGGTGCGTAGCGTTCATTGAAATCGACCGAGTGAAGCATGGAAATCAACATGTTGCTAAAGGTCGTCTCGCCGTTATCTAGCGCCTCCGCCCAATGCTCCACTTCCGCTTCCGGAGCGTCGCGTCCAAGTACCAGGCAATAGCCAAAACGCGCTTGGCGTACGGAGGGGTGCTCTGTTGTTTCGAACTTGGCAAGATCGCAGTCGCGCTGCGGACGGCGCAGCACGCGGGAACCTCGGATGAGATCTCTCGCGGCCATATAGGCCGGCTTGGGCTCTCCCGGCTTCCAGCCACTTTCGGCGCTGCCGTTCACCCGCACCAATCCCATGAAGGCCTCGAAATCGGGAGCCCAGTATGGTTCGTCCAGAAGCTCGTAGATGTGAGCCGCCTCGATCTTGTATTTCTGCTGCAGCTGCCGCAACCGGGTCATCGACTTCGTCAGCCCTTCGGCCTGTTGCTGCTCGCTGCGCTGACTTCCGTAGGGATTGTTAAACTCCGTGACCCAGATGGGGCGATCATAGGCGGCCAGCTTTTCGAATGCCCATTCCGGATCCTCGCCGTACATGTGCCAAACGGTGATGTCCCATTTAATCCCGTCTTGCTGCATCCGCTCGAACGCACCGGTATGGCCCCAACCGGCCGTGCCGATCGCTTTGCGGATCGAGGGGTCTGCTTGGGTCATGCCGACAGACAGTCCCTTCAGGACAGCGCTCACCTTCACCCAGCGAGGGCCATAGTAGTCCCGCGCTTCTACTCCGCCGGCTGGGCCCCATTCGCATGGATATTGGCTGCCATCGTCGCGCTTCTCGCAAGCCTTGATGATGGCATAGTTCTCCATCTCGTTGCCAAGTTCCCATACGCGGATGTCGGCCTTGAACCGGGAGCCGAGCCCGGCCGCAAGCGCCCGAGCCTTCTCATACAGTTCGCTCGTGCTATCCTTGTCGAGGTCGATATGACCAGGGGTGATCACCGGCAGGATTTCTATCCCGCGCTTCTTGCCAGCACTGACCAATGCAGCCAGATCGTCCGCTTCATCCGCGTCAGCAATGTTGACGCGGTAGGATTTCATCCCAAGGTCTTTGACATATTCGAGTTGACGCTCGATTCTGATGCCGGGGTAGGCACTGAATGGGTGACCGTTCACGCCCCAGAGCAGGTCAGCCGAGGCGGCAGCTGTCGTGGCCAGAAGAGCCGCCATTGTAATGCTCATAAGTCTGTGCATGGAAAGCCCAGCCGTGTTGGTTCGATAGGCAATGCTACCTGCCGACGCAGTGGCGACAATCCAGCCTTATTGGGGTGGTGCCTCCGACCTTACGTCTTTCGAGTATTACTCGCGCACTTTTGGGCGGCGTCACGCTGGGGCAATCGCCGCCATATCGACCTCAGCCATGAGCTTGAGATAAATCTCGGCGATACCGCGCCAGGTATAACGCCGTGCCTGCGCGAAACCCGCTTCGACGAGGCTCCGCCGCAGTTCCGGTCTGAACCGCAGTCTGCCGATCGCATCTGCCCAATCGCCCAGATCATCGGGGTCGGCGTACAGGGCTGCATCACCGCAGACTTCCGGCAGGCAAGGTGACGTGGAGGCCACGACCGGGCATCCCGATGCCATGGCCTCAACCGCGGGCAGACCGAAGCCTTCGATGCGAGAGGGGAAAAGGAAGCACAACGCGCCCGATAGGGCTTTCTTGAAATCGTCGTCGCTTATCCGCCCCAAAAGGCGAAGATTCGTAGGCATTGGCGACGCAAATCTGGAAACGACGGCTTCGCCGGCATCTCCCGCCATCCATAGGTCGAGGCCCATCGCGTCGAGCAGCGGTGCCAGACGAACGAGCAGCTCGATGTTCTTGTATTTCTGGTCGCGCCCAAGGCACAAGACATAGGGCCGGTCGGAAACCGGCTGCAGCTTTGACCTGCCGGCATCCCAGCGCGCCGCATGATCAGCGCCGTTATAGGTGACGGTTATCTTATCAGGGTCGGCTATGCCGCAAGCGGCGAGATGCCCGCGAGAGAGCTGTGAGACTGTGGTGATATGCGCGGCGCGGCGCCCAAGGGCTGGCAGGATCAGCCGATGCGCCCACCGAAACAGAAGCCCATAACTCTCCGGCATCAGCCGGGTATGCAGATCATGGATACACGCGATCTGCCGCTTGACCGAGACTGGAGCGAGGTTGCAGAAGCTCAAGAGCCCACCACGCACATGCCGGGGCAATTGTGCCTGCACCCAGAATTGTGGCAAGCGCGGGCGATTATATTCGGGAACGAGCCGCACGCTGATCGCGCTCAGCTGCAGTTGCGTTTTCCGGGGCACGATGAGGTCGACGTCGAGGCCTCGCGCCAACGGGTGGCCTTCCGCAATCAAGGCGTCGAGTGCTGAGGTGACCTCGCGGGCATAGCGGGCCACGCCGTTGGGATTGAGCGTGACAAAATCGCCATTGATGCTCCAACGCCTGACACGTGGAGTTGCCCGAACCGTTTCGCCTGCGGATGTCGCGCGCAATGGCAAAGCGATCACGTTGCCGTTTTCGAGCAGCGATCGCTGCGTGACTGGGATTTCTGGGCTGCCCATTGGTCGGCGTCTTTCCGGATCGGCGGCCCCGCATCGCCGCATGGATACGACAAGACCCTAGCACCGCGCGGCCATGGCGGACTTTTACACGTTGGAGGTAGACGCCTCCCCCTTCGGATAGCATTCGGGTGAGTTGCGGCGACGATTGGCTGAAGCCATTCGGGCCAGGCGACCCAATGGACGAAATGACGGTCCACACCGGCCACGGCAAGATGACAATCTGACAAACGCGGCTTTGCGACGGGAGGTCGATTTGAGACGGCACTGGGCCATCAACGGCCGCTTCCTCGCTCAGCAGATGACCGGTGTGCAGCGCTATGCGCGCGAGACCGTCTGCGCCATGGACAGGCTGCTCGCGCGGCATCCCGGCATCGCGCACCACCTCAACCTCGAATTGCTTGTACCGCCGGATGCGATCTTCGACCTCCCTTTGTCGGCCATCCGAACGCGGACCATCGGCAGGTTTGGCGGTCACCCTTGGGAACAGGCCATATTGCCTGCCAATGTGCGCGGCGGCCTGCTCAGCCTGTGCAATACGGGCCCGGTTCTGGCGAGCAAACACATTGTCTGCATCCACGATCTCAACACCAGGAACTACCCACAGAGCTACTCGCCGTCATTTCGTGCGCTCTATCGCTCGCTAATGCCTGCCCTTGGCCGCAGCGCTGAGTGCGTCTCGACTGTTTCGCAATATTCGGCTGGCGAACTGGTCCGCCACCAGATCTGCCCGGCAAACAAGATCTTCGTTGCCTCGAACGGGCACGAGCATGCCGCCAAATGGCAGGCTCAGCATTCGCTGAAGACCGAAATGGCTGCCGGTCCCGACACGATCGTTCTGCTTGGCAGTACCGCGCCCCACAAAAATGCCCAGCTCATCCTCGGCATGGCCGACAGGCTCCATGCCGCGGGCTTCCGTATTGCTGTGGCGGGGATTTCAGATCCGCGCGTCTTCAAGCTGCCCGCGCATAACGAAACCGCCAATGTCTTCTGGCTCGGGCGGCTTTCCGATGGAGAGCTGGCAGCACTCTTGCGCGACTCCATGTGCCTTGCCTTTCCGTCCTTTACCGAGGGTTTCGGGCTGCCGCCGCTGGAAGCCATGGTCGTGGGTTGCCCGGTGGTAGTCTCGGACCGTGCCAGCCTGCCGGAAATCTGCGGCAACGCGGCGCTATATGCGTCACCCGACGACGCCGACGCCTGGTTCGACCGTTTCATGGAGCTTCGGGGGTCGCCGACGCTCAGGCGCGATATGATCGAGCGCGGTCGCGCAAGAACATCGCATTATCGTTGGGAGGCGTCGGCGGAGCTTTATCTATTGGCGATGCTGGAGCAGCAAGCACCTGCAAATGCGGCCAAGCGGCAGTTCACGCAATGACGGCGTGAAGCGACTGGACGTTACCAACCGCGTCCAGGAATTCCCGATCGAAACGCTCTTCCGAGAACCGTTCGCTGTTTTCGCGACAGGCCGTGGCGGTGACCGATACCTGGTTATCTTCGAAATAGGCGACAGCTTCCTTGAGAGCAGCAACCGTCTGCTTGCCGAACAATACCCCTGTCGGCGCTTTGGCGACCCCCAGGCGCTGCACTATATCGGTGGCGCCGCCGCGCCCAAAGGCAATCAGCGGCGTACCGCAAGCCTGGGCCTCGGCAAGGGCTATGCCGAAATCCTCGCATCCGGCAAAGACCATTGCCCGCGCCTGGGCGACCGTTCGCACATATTCCCGCCTGGGCAGGAAACCCGCGAAGCTGATGTTTGGTCCGGCCAGCGCCCGCAGGCGCGACGACTGCTGGCCTTCGCCGACAATGACGAGGCGGCGTGAGGGCATTTCGTTGAACGCCTGGATGACGAGATCTGTGCGCTTGTAGGGCGCCAGGAACGACGCCGAGACGTAGTAGTCGTCCTTGTCGGCGACGAAGTCGAGTTCGCCCAGCGAAACCGGCGGGAATACCACGCGCGAGTCGCGGCCATAGATATGCTTGATCCGCGATCGCACATAGTTCGAGTTCGCCAGCATCAGGTCCGGACCATGCGCAGTACGGGTGTCCCATTCCCTCAGCCGATGCAGCATGTAGCGATACAGCATGCCCTTGGGGCCGAAACCGAGCTTGCCCTGTTCGAGATAGGAGAACTGTTCGTCCCATGCGTAGCGAACGGGGCTGTGGACGTAGCACAGATGCGGCTGATCGGGCCGCGTGATCACCCCACGCGCGAAAGCGGCTGACGACGATATCACCACGTCGTAGCCGGTGACATCGAACTGCTCGATAAGAAATGGGCAAAGAAAAAACAGCGAGCGGTAGTATTTCTTGATCATCGGCAGCCGGTTGGCCGCGGACGTATGGAACTCGATGTCGCGAAAATATTGCTCCTTCACCTCTGCCGGCAAGAAATCGAACAGGGTGAAGACATCTGCATTGTGAAACTGTCGGCAGATTTGCGCCAGGACCCTCTCGCCGCCCCTGAAGTCGGGACACCAGTCATGGACGATGGCGACCCGGTCGCCGGAGGCGACGCCCGAAACTGCCGGAACGCGCAGCTGCGGCGCAGCGGCATATTCGGGTGCCGTCACCAACTCGGTTGGGCTTTCATGGCGCATGATAGGGTTCTTCCGATATTGCTTGATTCCACCAGTCTCCGATTACGCCCCGACCCCGGCAAGCTGACCAAACGGGGTGGCGTCAATTCCTAGCCCAAGAGGTATGGCGCCTACGTCAGGCGGGGCCCGTCCATACCTCTAACGGTGCATATGGGGAGAATGCCGCCCCTTTTTTGCAGGCTGTAGCAGCGCGCGGCACTGGTTACGGTCACAGCGGATGAATCCGTCCGGACACAGCCGCGGCGTACCTTCGAGGGCGGCAAGGGAATGCACCAGATGAGGCTTGTAGTTGCGATACCAACGCTCGGGCGCAGCGAGCAACTCGCGCACCTTCTGGCGTATCTCGAGCGCCAGACGAGATTGCCCGACGAAGTCATCGTTTCAGCACCCGATGCGACCCATGTCGAACCCATTCATTCGGATCGTTTTCCGGTGTCGGTAATCTTCGGGAAAAAGGGGCTGACGGCCCAACGCAACAATGCGCTCGACCACGCGGCCCGGCGCTTTGATATCATCACCTTCTTCGACGATGATTTCGTGCCTGCCGACGACTATCTCGACCGCGTCGTGAAAGCCTTCAAGGCGAACTCCGACTGGGCCGTCGTCATGGGGCACGCCATCCTGGATGGTGCGCGCAACGCGGGTCACGACTGGCACGATGCCCTGCTCGCCCTCGATGAGGCTAAGGCAAGCCCGCCAACCGAACCGCAAGTGGCCGATCATGTCGGCGCCTATGGCTGCAACATGTCGATCCGGGCGTCACGCATCGGAAATCTCCGCTTCGACGAGCGACTGGTGCTCTATGGCTGGCAGGAGGATATCGACTTCACCAGCCAGCTCAGAGCGCGTGGCCGCGTGGTCGGCGTTTCGTCGATCGTCGGCGTCCATCTCGGTCTGAAGGCCGGCCGCGTCAGTGGCGTGCGTTTCGGCTACTCACAGATCGTCAACCCGATCTATCTCATCAAGAAGGGTACGGTGCCGGCTACCTTTGCCGTGCCGCTGATGGCCCGCAACATCGCCGCCAATCTCGCCCGCAGCGTCGTGCCTGAACCCTATATCGACCGGCGCGGACGACTGCGCGGCAATGTGCTGGCGATGGCCCATATTCTGATGGGGCGCATCGAGCCCGAATACATTCTGAGAATCTAGGAGTGCGTCGCGTGAAAACCATGCCGAGGTCCGCAATGTCGGTGCTCACCCAGCGGCTGCGGAGAAGTGTCTTCGCTGCTGCTGTGTCGCTCGCGCCCGGTGCCATCGGAATACCGCATGCCGCAGCGGCTGAATATCTGCTCGGCCCGCAAGACAAGGTCCGGCTGAAGATCTACGAGTGGCGCGCATCTAGAGACGAGATATTCGAATGGACCGCGCTCAACGACCAGTTCGTCGTCGGAGCCAATGGCAAGCTATCACTGCCTTTTGTAGGCGAAATCAGTGCCGCGGGAACAGAACCAGGCGCACTCGGCATCAAGATCGGCGAGGCGCTCATGGGGCGCATGGGGCTTGGGCGTCCGCCAGACGTTTCGGTCGAAGTCGTGCAGTTCAGGCCCTTCTACATCCTTGGCCAGGTCACCACTCCAGGTGAATTTCCTTATCGGCCTGGGCTTACCGTCTTACAGGCGGTCAGCATCGCCGGCGGCCTGCGGACGCGCGAAGACAACAGCACAAGGCTGGAACGCGAGGTGATTACCGGCAGGGGTGATCTTGGCCTGCTTGCTCTTGCAGGCACCAATCTCATGGCCAAAAAGGCCCGTTTGACCGCCGAGCTCGCCAACGCGGACGACATTACCTTTCCCGAGCAGCTGACACGCCGGGCGAGCGACAGCTCGGTAACATTGGCCATGGAGCAGGAGCGACTGGTGTTTCGCGCCCGCAAGGACGGGATGAAGACCCAGTTGGAGGCCCTTAGCGGCCTGAAGGACTTCCTGGGAAAGGAACTTACGTCACTTGAGTCACAGCTTGAGCTTTACGATGAGCAGATTGGGCTGGTGCAGAAGGAATTGAGCGGCGTGACGACGCTCGTCGACAAGGGGCTCTCTGCAGCGCCTAGGCAGATCGCGCTCGAACGTGCGCTTGCCCAGGTCCGCAGCGATCGGCTGGCAGCGGAAACGGCCGTATTCCGTGCCAGGCAGGAGATCAGTCGGGCGGACATCTCGATCCTTGACGTCAACAATAAGCACGCGACCGAGGTCTCGGAATCGCTGCGTGAAACACAAGGGCAGATCAACGAGATCGCGCGCAAAGCCGACACCGCCGTCCAGATGCTGCATGATTCGGAAGTGACCGCGCCGCGGTTGCTAGCCCTTCGTACCCGAGCGGAGGAAGCACAACCGTCATATACGATCATACGTCCGACAGCCGACGGCAAATCAATGGACGTCGAGGTCACCGAAACGACTATTGTGGAACCTGGCGATACGGTCAAAGTGAAAATCCCGCTGCCCAAGCTCGACGACGGCGGGCTTGTGCTTCCGACCGAAGGCGACATCTCCGCAGTTCCGCTCGCCCAGGCAATGCCCTTGGATACGCAAGGAGCAGCGGCTCCCGATCAGGCAGCCGCGACGGCCAACACGCAATAGCTTCAGAGAGCCAGACAGGACCATCGCCGCTCCGAAGGTCACGCCTCCGGGGCATTTCGCGTGTCTGCGTCGGGCACCGGCCGCGGCGATCATTCGTGGTGAGCTGGCAATGCCGGCCTTGGAAAATTACAAAAGCCCTGTTCAGGCTGGCCGGTGGAGTGTTTCAATATCGGACAGCACCGCTATGATTCGCCAAGCACCAAAGGAGACAGCTGACGTGCTTTGGAGCCTCATCACAGTTGCCGCATTTGGCGTCTTGCTGGGGTTCAGTTTCCGCGCCCCTGCACTGCTTGCCGCAACGGCCCTGACCGCCACAGCGACAGGGCTTCTACTCGAAGGCCCACTTCTCCAGCGGATATTGCTCCCAATTGTCGTCCTGCAATGCGCCTATCTCGTGGGACTTACGCTTGCCAGCCTGTGGCGGCGGATCGTCACTGGCGGCAATTGAAGGCGCCTATGACGCGTCGTCGAAACGCATGACCGCAAAGATCGTGCGCACCAGAATGACGGCGTCAGCCCGAAGGGACCAGTTGCGAACGTAGTGGCTGTCCAGCGCGACGCGGTTGGAATAGTCGGTGCTGCTCCGCCCCGTGACCTGCCACAGTCCTGTGAGACCTGGCCTGGTCGCCAGATAGTCTTCAACGAAGTTTCCATAGCGGGATAACTCGTCCGCTACCACTGGGCGAGGCCCGACGCAGCTCATCTCGCCTCTCAGAATGTTAAACAGTTGAGGGAGTTCGTCGAGACTCGACTTCCGCAGCAGCTTGCCCAGAAAGGTGATGCGCGGGTCGCATTTGAGCTTCCTGTTTGCATCCCACTGGCGGGCTGCCTCGGGGTCTCGCGCGAGATAGTCGCGCAGAACTTCGTCCGAATTGCAGACCATAGAGCGGAACTTGTAGCACTGGAAAGGCTTGCCGCCGAAACCGACGCGCGTGTGGGAATAGAGCGCGGGACCCCCAGTGGTGAGCCTAATCACCAGCGCGACCATCAGCATCACTGGAGACGCCAGCGCGAGCGCGCAAAGGGCTATGATCAAGTCTTCCAGCCTCTTTGCCCGACCACCCAACGGGGTCGACGGAGGGCCGCCTGCGGCCACTTTGACGGACTGCTCGCCCTCCATTGGGGCGGCGGCGGCACCGCCAGCTGGCGGGTCGAAAGCGGAAGAGATGGCGGCCGGCGCCCAGCCCCAATCACCGGGGACCACCAGCTGATAATCGAGGCTCACATTTGCCGATGCGCGCGACCGCGTTTTCCGTGGGTGCCGGAAATGCCTTCGGGGTGCTCGCTTGCCAGGGACATTGATCGTCATGGGCGTATCGCACTGTTGCTATCGTGGCCCTACCATCACAGCCTCGGGCATCGGCGAGCAAGAAAGGCAAAGGTCGTATCGGCATCGATGGGGGGCTACACCCTAAGCCTAAGGCATTAGCTGCCTGCACCCATGCACTGCACCTAATGCCATTGCGATTCCGGATTCCCGGAGTGGAGATTGCCGAATCCACGGTTGCGCGAGATTCGCACACGCTACAGCGCGAGCGGGATTGCAAGATGATTGGAAAACGCGCTGGCCTCAGCGAGCGCGGCGACCAAAATGCCCTTTGTAGGTCTTGTTTGACCTGATGCGGACATTTGTGATCACCGCTCCGATGATCGAGGTTTTGCTGGCGTGCATCGTCTTCACCAGTTCGCTGAACAGATCCAGCGGGGTCCTGCCCCACTCGGCAACGAGGATCACGCCGTCGAAGAGCGGGCTGGCCGCCAGACGGTCTGAGCCGCATGTCAATGGCGGCAGGTCTACGATGATTATGTCATAGGCCTTCATCTCGGCAAGCAGAGCACCCATGTTCCTGGGCGCAAGAAGGTTCCTTGAGTCCGCTACCTTGCTCGGAAGGATCTCGAACGCCGCTTTCGACGTCGGCACCAGCCCATCGCTCAAGACCGAGTGGTAGATGTCGGCATCGATCACCAAAGTTCGCGCGCCCGACATTGCGTAAAGGGCCGCGAGATTGCTCGCAAACGAGCTTTTGCCGTCTGAAGGCAAGCCCGAAACGACGCCGATGCAACGCAATGAAGCACCGGAATCCGCCAGTCCAATCGCCGTTTTGGCGCGCCTGAGACTGTTGCTGTATTCGGAAAGAGGCGAGATCGCGGCCTCGTTCAGGGTATCTCGAGCCCCCATCCCCGACAGCGGCGGCATCTCGCCAATGCATTCGAGGCCAAATTCTTCTCGCAATTGCCTAGAGGAGCGGACCGTTCGATCAAGCGCGTTTCTCAGGAATGCCAATCCAATGCCCGCGATAAGACCAGCTAGCACTCCAAAAGAAAGCACCAGTTTCTTTCGCGGTGCGCTGGGCACCAGGGGCCGTGTCGCGGCGGTTATGACGCGCGCATCGGCGACGGGGTAGGATTGCTGGCTTACCGAGCTCGTGAACGCCTGCAAGAAGCTCTCATACATCTTGCGATATGTGTCGGCGGTCACCTCGAGCTCTTCCAGGGTGGGTGCGTTGCCGACGCTCCCTCCTGCCTGGCCGCCTTCCCCACCTGCTGAGCTAGTCTGCTGCTGACCGACGCCATAGTCATGCTTGGCGCGAAACTCCTGCGCGATCTTCGTTGCCTGGTTCATCTGACCTCGCAACTCATTCAATCGCAGTTCGAGCCATGCACCGCCCTCGCGAGCGGATGCAGCCTTGGTCTCAAGTTGTTCGCGCACGAAGGCATCCGCAGTCGCATTGGCGATCTTTGCAGCCATCTCCGGATCGGGCGATTGGAACGCGATACTGATCGCGTAGGACACGCCGACGCGGCGGATATCCAAGCCGTCGGTGAACGCCCACATCGTATATCGGTTGCGCTCGAATTCGCTGGCGCTACTAGCCAGGCTGGCATTACCAGCACCGTCACCGGCCTTTGCAAGTCCCACGCTCTCGGCGAGCATTTTTCCCAGCCTGGCAAAACGCTCCGCAATTGTGGGGCTTTGCGTACGGAAGGCCGTATCCTTGTCGAGCCCGAGGCTGGTGATCACCATCTTTGCAATCTTTTCCGATTGCATGACCGCTATCTGGCTCTCGACCTGCGCGGTATCCAGCGTAAGATTCACTTCAGCCTGCTGCTGTTGCAGAAGCTGTGGAACCTTCGGCTCGATGAGAATCTGCGTTTGCGCCGTATAGACCGGGTCGGACGTGACGACATAGAACCAGGCGCAGGACAAGGTGATTGCCACCGACCCTACGATCGTGCGCGTATATCGCTTCAGGAAGGCCGTAATGTCGGCAAAGCTGATGAACTCGCGTTCATCCGCCTCCTGCTGCTCGGTCACTGGTTGCCAGCGCGGCGCTAGACGGCTGTCCATCGCGAAACCTGCCTAGCAATGTTGATTGTTTTCGTTTGATGGAAGATGTCCCGCAACTGCATGCCGGCAGGCTGCTTGGCGGTGCCGCGTCCGTTTAGAGGTCTCGATAGGCCAGACATGTCTTGCGACCCAATATGTTCGTATCAAGCTTAGCCTCGCGCGCTGCAACGTAAACGCCGCCAAATGGCGTATGGCGGTACCCCGGCTGTCGCTTGGCTGTTCACTTTCAGCTAAGTCGCGCCATCTGCCAGACCAGGGTTCCGCCCGCGCCGGTCTTTTCGCTGCAACAGCAACGCAAGCTTTTGCTTGGTCCCTTCAATGAAGGCAGCCTGTCGCTTCAGGGAAGAGGAACGTTGGGAACAATGAATGAGTGATGTCGTCAGCGTGTCGACCTTGGCCGACAGTGCGGCGGCAGTGCGCGTTCCGTTTTCCATGGCCTCGAACGTAAATGCGGCATTTGCGGCCGCTCTTTCGTGCTGGTCTTTCAGCTTGGCTCGCTCCGTCACGATATCGTCGCCGATGTCGTCGAGCAGCATCAGAAGACACCCGAAACGTCCTGCGTTCCGATCACTGACCGCCATAGGAAATCTGATGTTGAACAGCTTCATATCCAAGCCGCCTTGTGAGCCACATGGCACAGCATACGAACCCGAAGTGCGATCCGCGCCGGAAAACCCGTCTTCGCATCATATGCAAAATTGGAGGGGTGGCGACGCATCCCTTTGGCGGAACCGCTAACCGTCAAGCTGCAATAGCCGATGGGCCAACTACCGTGCGGCGCCGACGGGCGGCCGCGATGTTGCGCCGCGCGCGCGCCCTGCTGGCCGAGATGACCGCAAGCGCGATGAAAAACAGCATACCGGGATCGGCACTTCCACTGACTAGCGAAGCGGCAACCATGCTAGCTAGGGCACAGGCGCGCACGCTCGCCACGATCGCGTCCGCCTCAGGATCGACCCAGGCTGCCATATGGCCCATGCCCCGTGCTACGACAGCGAGCAAGGTCGCCATCAGCAAGGCTCCGACGACGCCCATCTGGGAAAGCATCGCGATGACCCAGCTTGAGGCACGCGAACTGCCAAAGCCAACGCCCAACCCATTGGTGTCAGTGAAAGCCTGGAGGCTTTTCATGTTCCAATAGGCACGCTCCATGCCGGACGCGGAGTTGGCCTTGTTGATGACCATCGAATCGATGAGCTGGATGAACGGATCGAAGAACCTCTCATCGTAGAGGCTTATAGCCAGGGCTACGAAGATGATCGATACAAGGGCCCCCAGGATCAGCAGCTCGTCGGAATTCAGGCGCCCCTGAGTCATGGAGCGGCCCAGGGAAAATGCCACGGGAACCACGAGTATCGTCAGGCCGACATAGGCCGTCGACGACGTCGCGAGAATGAGGAGTGCGAACAAGACGGCTGACAACCATTGGGCAAGTAGTGATCCGGTCTTGCGCCAGTAGGTATAGGTAAAAGCCAGACATGCGAGCGAAGCCGTGCCGAACGCGGAAGCCTCCGAGTATGCCCCTGCAATCCGAAAGAAACCGCCTTCGTTGCTATTCGTCAGCATCGCATAGCTAGCTGTGCGAATCGGCTGCAAGACGTCACCAGCACCGGCTAGCTTGCCCGCAAGATCCAGAACCCCCATGCCGGCGTGCAGGCCGCACCACAAGAAGAAGCCCCTGCGAACCTGCTCCAGACGATCCGCCCGCAGCAGCAGGACACCCAGGGCTATTGCGGTGAGCCCCCCAAGGACGAAATATCCTGTTTGGGAAATGTTGGCCGAAACGGGCTCAAGCGCGGATTCCACGACCCCCGAACGAAGCTTCGACTGGACAAAGACAGTCGTCTGCCCGGCAAACAGCCGTGGAAACAGCCACGATCCGACGACGGCGTAGACCATCAGGCAGCAAAGGACCCAAAGGGGTCGCATGCTGCCGAAGACGAGACCCAGATCCCGCCAGATGCTCGTCTTGGCCGCCACTGCCATCAACAAAACGGCTGCGAAGAATGTGTAGATCAGAGGCGATGATCCGCCCAGCGAGGTCAGCGTCATAAGTGCGGTCGAACCGAAGGCAAGCGAGGCGATCAGGCTGACGATGATCAGGCTGCGAGTACAATAGCCGACGATCAGCACGCCGATGCAGACGATCAAACCTACCAGCGAGAGCTGCATAGGCTAGCTTCTTCGCCAATATGCGACGCGCCTGAAAACGATGCCGCTGGTCGCATGAGAATGGTCAGACATAGCAGTGTCGCCGGATACCTAGCCTGGTCTTGGGTATTCTCGGCAGGTACGGATTTGCACACAAGCAGCCTAAAGGACGTAGCCTGCGGTGCTGCGGCTGACACCGAATTGCTAGCCCGTGGCCGAGCATCCACGGCTATCGCTGGAGATGAACGGCTTTAAGCTGGCGTTCTTAGACGGTCAGAACTGCACAGCAAGATTTGCGTTGAAGCCGTACACTTGTGCGTCGAATGCCAGTTGGCCGCGATCGCAAGGAGCGCGCCGGCGTACGGCCCTCTACCCTGAGATACTACGAGGAAATTGGGCTTATCCGATCCTTCGGCCCGCATGGGTTGCGGCGACAGTTCGACGGAGACGTCCTGTTGAAGCTCTCCCTGATCGCGCTCGGCAGAACGGCAGGTTTCTCACTCATCGAGATCGCTGCGATCCTTGGACAGGACGGCCGGTTGGAATTGCCGAGGGAAGAACTGCGTGCCAACGCGAACGACTTGGGGAGACAGATGGCTGGGCTGCGCGTTTTTCGCGACACGCTTCGGCATGTCGCCGACTGCAGTGCACCGAGCCATCTCGAATGCCCGACATTCCGTAAGCTCCTGAACACAGCGTCCAAAATTGCAAAGCCTCGGAAAACGCCAAAGATGGCACCAGCATAGGTCAGATCGGGCGCCCGCGATTGCGGATTTTGGTTTGAGCCAATTGCAGACGCTAGGAGACTTGCCACGAAAGTCTGAATTGGGCCGCGAGCCGTCGGTCCGCCAACGAGGCCAGTTTAGCGGATAGCTGCCATTCGGCAATCGACCCCTTTTGAGCCATTCAGCCAACTTAGGGCGTATCCCGAAAGCTGTCTTTGAAGATCAAACTGCCAGGCGGGCATCAATCGAGCCCGGTCTCGCAGGGGGCAGATTTTACTTGGCGACAGAATGAGCATCATCAACTAGGTAACCTACGCGAAGTAGCTGAGAGGATGGCGCGGCCCACCCGTAGCTGGAGTGTAAATATCTTGCCGATCTTGAACTTGGAACTCACTCTAAAGCTTGATAGCCCAGCCGTTTTCCACCTTTGGCTACCGCAAGAAGCCAGCGATGCAGTAGTTCATGAAACGGAAGGGACAACCGTAAGGTTTATCTTTGAGTCGAGTCGGGGGAAAACTACTGAAGAGCTCAGCAAGACCGTCAACAATGATAGCGATGTTCTTCGGGTTTCTGTCCACAAACAAATCTCGAATGAACTTAGCACGATTATCAAGAATCGCCCTGGTCCTAGCGACCGATCTGATCAATACCGGCAACTCGGAGACCAGATACAAAACATGATCGTCGAGCGCGCAAACCGCTTGATCGGCTATCTTCGTGTACGCACAGGTCAATACTGGTTATCCGAGCTCAAGACTGACCCTATGAACCCAGGGCAGTTTTTTATGCACGCTGAGACCGTGTCGAAGCTCGATGGGCAGTTGGTGGACTTTGACCCTGATCAGCGTCTGCTAAAGGTTGTCGGCGGCTTCTACGGCCCAGAACGCTCTGTTCATCGAGAACAATGGGAAGACGTGCGGGCCTTCGTATCTGGCGAGACGCGTTTGCCCTTGATTGAGTTGTTGCTCTCCAATGCGCGGAAATTAGCGTCCCAAGGGTTGTCCAGAAATGCCTTGATCGACGCGGTCACAGCATTGGAGGTTGCTGTCAACCGTTTCGCGGAGGAGAGCGGCCATCACCTTAATTCTCGCTTTCGATCAGTCGATAGTTCGACCGGCAGCATCAAATCGCTCATGGAAAAAGTAGGGCTTCGCGGCGCGTTTGCAGTTGCCATACCCCTTCTTCTTACCGAAGAGGAGTTTCCTGCCAAACTGGTCAACATCTGCAAAGATGCGATCGAGTTACGGAACAACCTGATCCACAACGGCGCTCGCGAGGTTAAAGGGAATTTGACTCAACTTCTGAACGCCGCGGACGAAGCTTGCGCCCGGCTGACAAAGTTCGGAGAGCCAAGCATCCCGACATCATCCGTGACTACAATAAGCACAAAATAAGATTAGTTCGGGCGCTCTGGCTGAAAATTTTGAGGGCAACGGATCGAATTGGCCAAACTGTTTGAGAGCAGCGTTCGAGAGCCCGAAATACAAGGCTGCTTTCGACTAGACTTTGCCGAGAGCGGTCGTTCCGCTAACCACCCCGATCGCGACGTTCTGGAACGACGCTCGGCTAACAGGCAGCTTTCGACCCCTTTTCGGACGTTCAAGGCCCTGCTATCGCAACCGGAAAGCTGCCATTCCTTCCACCCTACGGATGACGCCGGACGAGCTCGATTTTGGCTTGGCAGGTCCAGAGGCGTTGGATGGAGCGCCAACACAATGGTCAAACTGAAATACCGATCCGTCACCAAGGCGAAGAGCGTTTCCGCCAAACCGGAGCGCATATAGTCGGGTCACGTGCTGTGCAATGAGCCACCTCGAGGCGGCAAGCATGGTGGTCTCCGTTACGTCAATTGCCAAGATGATGTTCCTGTCAGTCGCCATCGTCTAGCATGCCACAACTAAGGCATCGCGCACCGCTCCACGGCCCCGTGGAACCACAATGCCCGCAGAAAAAGCTTGAGTGGTTCTGCTCGTCTGACGGTAAGTACCCAGTGCCGTGTGGCGTCTGAACAATCCGCACACCACCCGAAACGAACAAAACCTTGTACGTTGGTGTGATGCGAAACTCGGGGACAATTTGTAAGCCCAGGGTGAAATCTGTGCTGATCGTGTCCAATCTCGCCGTCAAGGCTCTCCATGCCGCAGGATCAGCTTTGGCGAATGCAATTATGAGCGGCTCCAGCTCTCGATGGTCGAGTTCGTCTCGGTCCGAAGCTCGTTCCAAGTAGGCGAGCGATTTCGCTACATCGACATTTCGAACCGCCTGATCCTCGAGAATCCGGCACTTTGCTGCTCCATCCTTCGCTTTTTGTAGTTGCACCATCACGATGGGGGCTGGATCGAAGACCCGCGCTCGCTTCTGATTGTTGCAAGTGGCACACGCAGGCAACCAATTCTCATATGAGTTGAGGTCGAAGTTCGCAGGCAACCCAAGAGCGGCCAGCGTAGTCACCAATTTGCTGGGCTCAGCCAACAGGCTTTCCGGCAGGATATGATCGACCTGCATGCTCTTCAGATCGATCGGCTCCGTCCCAAGGTAGCATCGATCGCCATGGACCTTGTAGACTGCCCATCGCTCGTGAATGGAGAATTGATGCTTTGCCAAAGGAAGCGTCCTAGAGAGCATTGATTTTCGTATTCAGTAACATAGTGGTTGCTCCCTGAACCATATCGCGGGCGCGGATGCTAGTATCGCAATTGCTATTGCTCTGTTACTGCGAACGCGCAGCCAGAGAGCCAGCCTTACTAATCGAAAGTATGGGCGTATTGCGTCGATGCGGCGGCCACCTGGATGGCCGCTTTCCCAGTCCCACCCCTGAAGCGGACGGTCAGGCAACCACCCCGATCGAGCCGTTCTGGAACTAGGCTCGGCTAACAGGCAGCCTTCGATCCCATTCCGGACGTTCCTTGGCCATTCCCACGTCTCCGAAAGCTGCTGTTCCGAGCGCGGCGTCTTTCGGCGATATGTGCGGATACCGACATTCTCGGGAGGCTTCTTGAACGCCATCCTGTATCGGTCAGTTGCCGCCGCCTTTAAGCTCTGCCCAGAAACTGATGCTCGCCTGCACAATGGCGATAATAACCAACGCCGCGGTCAAGATGCCGATGAAGACCTGTTGAAGCCAGTTATCCCGATGGCGTCGATCGTCTTCCTCATACGCCGCCAGCGTCGTCACCGCTTTCGGCGTAATCTCGTAGCCAAATGTGGCTCGCTTGAGATCTCCGCTCTGCTCCAGAGACTGAAGGATGAAGTCGTAGTGGTTGAGCAGGCGTTCATGCTCGGGATGTCGGACCCACAGACTTGTATAAAGTTCTGACATCAAGACTGACGGACCAGCGTGGAACTCCCCCGCCTGTAATGTCTTCTCGACGAAGGCTCGCAGCACATTCGTCCGGTCGCGTTTGACCAACGCCTTTTTATCGAAGCGTTTTTGCTCGGCCCGATCGCGCCGGATGTAGCGGGCGGGGTAAAGTGTCAACTCGCCCAGAAAAAACTCAGGTAGCGAGCGGTAGGTAAACTCGTAGCCTTTTACGAAGCGCCCAATGAGGACGTGCTTCGTATTGAGCAGCGCCTCAGTCTTCAGTTCGCATACGAGAGGTTTCTCATTGGCGGAAAGGTGCCAGAAACCGCTTGCACCCCCAATAGTCAATCGACCGAAAGTGAAGCGCTGGGACTTTTCGTCAGTCCCAAGCCTTACAAGCAGGACATCCGTGCTTTTCGCCTTGTCTCCGGTCTGGGGGATGCCACCCGAAGCAGGTGCGGGCTTGCGCTGGGCCATCCACATAGCCGTACGCAGGCATCTAAGCCACATCCACTTTCTGAAAGTCATAGGCCACCTTCCGATCCAAAAGTATTAACATCGGATATTCCCCTGCGATTCGTCCAAGCATTGATTCGAATGCCAAACCAGCCGAACAAGCATCACTTCCTGCCGGAATTCTACCTCAAGCAATGGAGTGTGGACGGAGAGAAGTTTTGTGAGTTCAGCAAACCTTACAAGGATCGCGTCGCACCACGGCGAACACATGCCGGCGGGACAGGCTACATTTTGCGCCTCTACGCTATCGAGGGCTTGCCAGAGAACGAAGCCGTTGCGTTTGAGAGCGCGTTCCTTTCCCCGGTAGATAGCCGCGCCGCCGAAGCCCTTAATATGATGCGGGATGAGCATGCCGCGAAGAACTTCAACGCGAAGCAGCGGGAAGCGTGGGCAGGGTTTCTGACCAGCTTAATGTCCCGGATGCCGGAAGACATCCGAAAGGTAAAAGAGCACGTCAAGGGCGATTGGCTGGCTGGCATACCAGAGCTTCAGGAGAAATACGCAGAGCACAAAGCTGCTGGTGATCCCGAGGTAGTCCTAGACTTCATCAAGGCTTCGGAAGACGTGTTTTTCGAAAAGGGGGCATTCGAGGTCCTGAAGCGCATCATGGCGCACAGGACACTAGCCCGGCAGATGATGTCATATGAATGGTCCGTCCTAACGGTGGAGCGGTCGAAATTCAGCTTGCTTACTTCGGACCGGCCGCTGCTCTACACCATCCACATGACGAGGAAAGACTCGCACATCCTCATCCCGATCAGTCCCCACGAAATCTTCCTGGCGGTCAAAGATAGGTCCTTTGCCAAACACATCAAAGACCGCTCTCAGACCGAGTTGGTACGTCTCATCAACGCGGCGGTTGTCGAGAACGCAGACAAGTATGTTTATGGGGTCGACGACCGGCAGCTTAGGTTTGTGCAAAACCGCATGGGAGCCAAGAAGGCTCCCACATTGGTGGACCGGCTTCACGCGCGGCGGCAAGAGCGCATGAGGGGGCTGAAATCCAGTGACCTCACACCCTCTTGATCCAATCCGGATGCTCTATGACTCGCGAGTACGCGAACTACTGCGCGGGCCCCAGAACAGATTGGCCAGCCTTGCGTGCGGACTTCGTCCGCCGGACACGCTCGGTCCCGCTTTTCCGCCATTGACGGCGCTATGCAGTCGCTCCTGCGGGCGTCGGAAGGTCGCGGACGTCCCTTGAGGCTTTCGTGGGAGTTGCCTGATCGGCGGATCCAGCTCGACGGCTCTAGACCTTCACACCAAGATCCTCAAACGGTGGCCAAGAGAAATGTCAACCGTGTGCAGTAATGACTATCAGATTCATGCTTCCATCTGAAATCCATGAGCCGCTACAAAAGTGCAGAAGAGGAGGAAATATGCCAATCTCTGATTATACCCTACCGACAGGCGAAACAATCTGCGTCTATCACGCCACCAACTCTGATGGCTGGGCCGGCGCGTACTTCAATGGCAAGCGGATCGGTTTCACCGGAGAGCTCACGGAGCACAACTACAATCGCGCAATCCCCGAGCTGCAGGCAAAGCTGGTGCAGGAAATTGAGCAGGCGGGGATCAACTTCGATGCCGTGGTTTGTCCTCCGAGCGAGGGGGATGACATCGAGCCTTACCGACAAGCGGTCTTGGAGCGTTGGCCTATCCGTGACCTCACGAGCAATTTCACCAGGCAAGGCCAAAAGCGTGCAGCGCGCCCCGATACCACGGTTGAGGACATGATCGCGGAGTTCATCTACACGCCCGACGGCAAAGAGGCAGTGATCCGCTCTTTGCTCGTCATCGACGAATCCGTGGCGTCCGGCAAAACGATCAGCGCAGTGCTGCACCACCTCCGTGAGCACGGCATGCCGGAAGATGCTGCAGTTGCTGCGGCCTCTTGTGTGCGGATGGGTTAGTCTTCTTGCCGCGGTGGGTTCGCAGGTCTGCACACCCTGAATGGCTGCTTCAGGCTTCCGAGCTACCAAAAGCGGATGAGGTGGATGGCTCCCGCTCCCGGCATCTGAGTGCCAAAATGGGTTTGCTGTCTGGCAACCCAAGCAAAGGAGCCATCCGCCATGCAGATTACCACCGTGGGCCTCGATTTGGCCAAGCGTGTTTTTCAAGTTCATGCCGTTGACGCGTCTGGAGACGTTGTCGTGCGCAAGGCACTACGGCGATCGCAGGTTTTGCCGTTCTTCACCAAGTTGCCACCCTGCCTGATCGGCATCGAGGCCTGCGGCACATCGCACCATTGGGCGCGAGAGCTGACCAAGCTGGGTTATGAGGTCCGCATGATGCCGCCGGCCTACGTGAAGCCGTATGTGAAGCGCGGCAAGAACGACGCGGTGGACGCCGAGGCGATCTGCGAAGCGGTGACCCGCCCGACCATGCGGTTTGTGGCGATGAAGTCAGCCGAGCAGCAGGCGGCATTGTCGCTTCACCGCGCTCGTAATCTCCTGGTCAAGCAGCGCACGCAGCTGGTCAACATGATCCGAGGCCTGCTGGCCGAGTTCGGCATCGACATTCCCGAAGGGTTGGAGCGGGCGCTTGGCCTGGCACGCCAGATCGCCGCCAAGGAAGTAACGCCAGACGTGCCGCAGATGGCGATGCAGATTCTTGGCCTGCTATGCGGACAGGTTCTCGACACCCATGTCCGTCTTCAGGCGCTCGACCGAGCGATCCTTGCCCTGCAAAGAACTGACGAGGTGGCACGGCGTCTATCGACCATTCCAGGCATCGGCCCGGTGGGTGCAACGGCGCTGGCGGCATCGGTCGCTGATCCGGGACAGTTCCGTTCGGGTCGGGAGTTTGCCGCCTGGCTCGGGCTCACGCCATCGCAAAACTCGAGTGGTGGCAAAGACCGGCTCGGCCGCATTACCAAGATGGGTGACCGGTATCTAAGAAAGCTGCTGGTGGTGGGCGCGACATCCTTGATCCGCCGAGCCAAATACAAACCAGAGACAGCGGACCCTAGGCTCGTCGCGCTCCTCGCCAGGAAACCGGTGCGTGTGGCGAGTGTCGCCATGGCGAACAAGATGGCCCGGGTGGTCTGGGCGATCATGATCCGCGGCGAGGTTTACCAGGCGCGCCATGCCCCGCACCTTGCAGCATAGAGTCGCCAAGAGATGAGATCCTGAAGGCAAGAAACAGTTCGAGCCGGCCGATCGGCTCCATGAGGTTGTGAGAGCGAAGCGATGTGATGGCGAAACCGGTCAGGCCTGAAACAGGGACAACCCGCGGACAGTCCGAGGCGTCATAGCCTGCTAAGCAGATTGGGACCTTGTTTTGCCGACCCCATCAGGGCCAGCAGTCTCCTATGGCTGCATCAACAGGCAATGCGGGAGCCATCCACAGAGGACGGTCCGCTTCCCATCTGTGGACGCCCCGTAAGACGCAAGCGGTATTTTGAAGGTTAGCCCGTAGTCGAATGCTGCCATCTGTCCGGCCTCTGATGCAGCACCAGAGGCTGCGGGCCCGTATGGGAGTTCGCGGGCCGGATCCATATCACCCACAGCGTGCTCGTGGCACAGTGGGAAGCCCTGGTTTTCCGACCCCGTCTCACCGACTGTTGTGCCATACCTTCCTTCGACCGACTACCTCCCCGACGACCTCTGGCCCGCCTTGGCTTACGCCGCAGCTGCGACCGGAGCTTTGTAATCCTCTTGTTTCATGAGCAGTGCCCAGATGATGCGCGCGGTCTTATTGGCGAGTGCGACCGTGACCAACATACGCGGTTTACGGGCCATCATCTGCTCGAGCCATGAACCTGCTGATGCGCCCCGTTTGCTGGCCTGGAGGACGACCGCGCTGGAACCGATGATGAGCAAACGCCGCAGGGTTCGCTCGCCCATCTTCGAGATCGACCCCAGCTTCTGCTTGCCACCTGTCGAGAGCTGACGTGGCACCAAGCCCAGCCAGGCGGCAAAGTCTCGTCCCTTGGCGAAGGTCTCGGCCGGCGGGGCAAGGGCCGCAATCGCGGTGGCCGTGATCGGACCCACGCCCGGTATCGTCATCAGTCGTCTGGCGATCGTGTCCTCGCGGGCCCGTCGCGCGATCTCCTTGTCCAGTTCGCCGATCTTAGCGTTCAACTGATCCAGCAGATCGAGCATCGTACGGAACATAGGCCTGGCTGCCTCCGGGAGTGATGGGCCCATCTCGCCCTCGAGCATGTCGCCCAGCACCGCTACATGCGAGGGTCCTTTGGGAGCGACCCAGCCATACTCGGTCAGGTGACCTCGGATGGCATTGATCAACTGGGTGCGCTGCCGAACCAGCAGATCGCGAGTTCGGAACACCAGGGCAGACGCCTGCTGCGCCTCGCTCTTTATTGGCACGAACCGCATGCTCGGACGCTGCACAGCCTCGCAGATTGCCTCGGCATCGACCGCATCATTCTTGTTCCGCTTCACGAATGGCTTCACATAGGCCGGAGGGATCAGCTTCACCTCGTGACCCAACAGCGTGAGTTCGCGAGCCCAGTGGTGCGCACCTCCGCAGGCCTCCAAGGCCACCACACAACGTGGCTGCCGGGAGAAGAACTCAAGCAACTTCGTGCGGCTGATCTTCCGACTGAACAGCACTCGACCGCTCGCACCTGCGCCGTGTGCGTGAAAAACGTTCTTCGCGATATCAAGGCCGATTGTGGTAACTTCCGACATGGACGCCTCCTCAAGTGGTGTGTTCAACACCTCCACTTTGGCACATCGATGCCGCCGGGGGGCGTCCACATGGGGTAATCGCGGGAGCGATGCACCCTGGAACCAATCATAACCTTGGAGGGTGGCTGTTCCCCGATAAGATGGAAGTACGGGCTCACGACTGGACGTCAGGCCCAAGCATCTAAGGGAGAACAGCCATGGAAGAATATAT